>DATNQP010000020.1:0-19457 GCA_036703965.1 Leptolyngbyaceae cyanobacterium | reverse complement strand
CGCTGGTTTGACGGTTCTGACGCATTATTCCACAAGGTTTCGTAGAAGAAGAACGACACACCAGCAAATCCTCGGCGGCGAACTGCCTCAACTTGCTGCTGAATTTGTGACAGGGAAACTGCTCTGTTTTTTAGCCCAGTCAGAATGCCGATCCCGACTGGGATATGACTGCGTGCTGCCTTAATTTCGGGTTGCTCCAATTCCGAGATAAAGGTGTTGAAGTTGTCTCGATAAATCTGCACAATTAGTTCTTCGACCAATCCACGGCGTTCCCAATTTGCCCAGTCGGCTAAAAAGAATTGGTAGGAGTCTCGCTGTGGGTTAGGAGAGACAGAGACGATCGCATTCGGTTTGCGGTCTTTAACTGCCTTAAACACCTGGGTTAGGAAATCAGTAATTTTTTTAGCCCGCCAGCGCACCCATTCGGCATCTTGAGGGTTAGTAGGGGGAGATTTGCCTTGGTGTTCTTGTTTGTACAACTGCACGGTGAAAGCGTCGTAACCCAACACAGAGGGCAAGCCGAGGTGGTCATCGAATTGGATACCATCAACGTCATAGTTGCTAACAATCTCGACGACTAAATCCTGAATGAACTTCTGCACCTCGGGTTTAAAGGGATTGAGCCAGACGCGCTCATGGATGCCTTCTTTCAAAATCTTTACGCCTTTTCCGTCCTGGGTAAGCCAATCAGGGTGGCGTTTGGCTAACTCGGAATCAGCAGGTGCCATGAAGCCAAACTCAAACCAGGGAATGACTCTCATCCCTTTTTTATGTCCCTGCTCCACCATCTCCTTGAGCATGTCTCGCCCTTGTGTCCCTAAGTCTGGGTCAAGCGATGCGTCTACTGGCGTCACTAGCCTCACGGCACGGCCAAGGACCCGTTCTGCTACCTGGCTGGGGTAGAGGGTATAACCCCAATTCCAGACGGTAGGGTAAAGCGTGTTAAAGTTCAGCTCTTGCAGGCGTTGGATTGCGTCACTAACACTGGGTTGCGAAAATAGCACATTACTATCAATATTCGTCAGCCACACGCCCCGTAACTCAGCTTTTGCCGTATTAGACGGCGACGTACCCACTTTCGCAATGTATTGGGAAGGCACTAACCCAGCCGTTCCCGTCGCTTGGCATAAGAAAGCCGCGACATCGGCTCGACTCGCTAGCTTGTTGGGGTTAAGTGTCCGAACATCGGGGTAATTGACAACCAGCTGTTTTTCCGTGGCAGCAGCGATCGCACTGCGGGAATATTCAGGAACCCCTGGTGCATCGGCAAAAGCGCCATTCAACGTCTCAAGGAAGGGTTGATTTGGTACATACTTCAATCCACTAGCCAAGGAAACTAACGCCTGTACGCGGGGAATATTTTGAGTTGGCTGGAACAGGCCCCCCGGATAGCCAGCGAGAAATCCCCTAGAATAAGCCTTGCGAATCGCATCACTCGCCCAGTAGTTCGTCGGGACATCCGCAAATTTTCCTCCAGTGCGTACCTCAGCTGCATCTGGGAAAGCTTTACCTAGCATTGCCGCAAACTCAGCTCTTGTTACTGGCGCGTTCGGCTTAAAACTGCCATCTGGGTAACCGCTAACGAGCCGCCGTTGTGCCAGCTGTTCAATGCAAGGTTGCGCCCAACTCCCTTGGACATCATTGAACCTGGTTTCTCCGTAAACAACAGTTGGCTTTAGCACCGCAATCGTTATGCCCAAGACAAACAGGAAAACTAACCAAGCCTGACGCCCAAAAGCGCGACTAAAAGAAACAAGCCCATCTGCACAGGCTGTAAAAAAGTTTTTGACAAACCGTTTCATAGGTACCGAAAGAGATATGACACTACTGACGCCAGCATCTTGGACTAATTAGGAATGACTGGGGTAGCTCGGCAAAGGTTGCAGAGTATAGCATTGAAAATAGAAAGTGGGGTGAGGGTAGCTTGGGACAACCTATCTTACGAAAGAGGACGAGCACAGCACTAGCCAAGAGAATGAATACAATTTTACGTTTTATTAACATTAAGCGGATTTTAAGAGACTCAGAGTGTTGTTCCAGATCAGCTAAAGTCAGCAAATCACCCGATATTAGGAAGTCAACAGAAATTCCTAGTTGAAAAATGAACTTAGAAAACCACCCAGTATTTTCCTATGACTAACCAACCTGATTCAGAAGTTATGGTTGTAAACAATGCGCGATCGCTCAGAAGGCTTGCCAGAGCGATCGCGATGTCTCAGGGTCAGTTTTCACTGATTTTAGTGTGCTGCAACTGCCCACCCTTGCGGCTGCAAGCAGTGAACCAGCTGCAAGAGCTTTCCTCAGTCCAAATTCAAGAACTCATTGTCCATCCATCTGTCAACACCCTATTTACAACAATACTGACAGCCATTGAAGAACCACCACCGCCAGCCTTGATGGTCTTCGGTCTAGAGTCAGTCGTTGCGATCGATCAAGTCTTAAGTGCAACGAACTTGGTCCGGGATGAGTTTCGTAAACAGTTTCCCTTCCCCTTGGTGTTGTGGATCAATGATGAGATTCTACAAAAGCTGATTCGACTGGCACCTGATTTTAAGAGTTGGGCGGCAAACCCGATTCGGTTTGACATCGCTAACAATCAGTCGTTTCAGTGGGCAGCCATCACTGCCTAATTCTTGTCCTTAACCGTAAAATCACACTTCCTTTAGAGTTTGCTGCATCAGGAATGACTCAGCCACTTCAGAGGAACTATTTCCTCATTTAGGTCGTTGGGGTGGCAAACGGACAGAATGGTTATTGACCAACGACTGCTTGCAGAGCTTAACTGTCAGCCTTACCCGCTTTTGTTCGTGACAATCAGTGGGGCGCATCTGTATGGCTTTCCATCCCCTGACTCGGATTATGATCTGCGCGGTATCCACATCCTGCCAGTTCCAGAGGTTGTGGGACTGCATCTAGGACGTGAAACTATTGAAGTCTCAGAAGTCCGTGAGGGCCTACAAATTGATCTGGTGACTCACGATATCAAGAAGTTCTTTTCGTTGCTGCTGAAAAAGAATGGCTACGTTTTGGAGCAGCTGTATTCGCCCTTGGTGATTCACACGACACCAGAGCACGAGGAGTTGAAAGCGATCGCAACAGGCTGTATCACACGCCATCACTCTCACCACTACCTCGGCTTTGCCCAGACGCAATGGAGACTCTTTGAGAAGGAACAGCCGCCTCGCGTGAAGCCACTACTCTACGTCTACCGGGTTCTCCTGACAGGTATCCACCTCATGCAAACCGGTGTTGTAGAAGCCAACTTGGCTAAACTGAATGAATCCTTCAAGTTGCCGTACATTCCGGATTTAATTGCTCAGAAGCTAGCAGGAGCAGAAAAATCTGTTCTAGAAGATACCAATGTGGCGTTTCATCAAAAGGAATATGACCGCTTGCGCCAGGAATTGGAGGCAGCGAGTCAAGCTAGCACTCTGCCTGAAGTGCCTTCTAGCAAGAATCCCTTGAATGACCTACTAGTGAGCTTGAGAATGGCGTCTGTTACCCCCAATCGACAAACCTAAACCGAAGTTCCCCTCCTAGAGGGGACTTCGGTTGGTTGAAATCCCTGCTCCGCAGTTCTTCAGTGCGGAGGAACTTCCGCCTAAACTATGCGAAAAATAAACGGGTAACGGTAAGACTGGTTAGGGTTGCTCAGAGATTGGATGATTGCCAGAATGGGTGGTACCCAATGGAAAAGATAAAATATGGGTATTAGTATTAGCCCCAACAAGCCCAAAGTCAGGAAAACTAACACTCCAACAATCACCTCATAAATCCACACATTAAGGTGGAAATTGATAGCTTCTTTAGCACTTTCCTTAACAACAGGATCTTCAGATACCAACAATATCGAAATTGGTATCGCAACGCTCAAAACCAAAGAACTTAAAAAAATTGAGCCATGACATAGTCCTGATAAAAGCTTTCGTTTGTCTGGGTCGTACTCCATAGATTGATTTTGGTTATACTCCATAAAAAAGACACCTAATTTCATTTCAAAGCTTACTTGCTTCTAATCACGACTTTAACACGCACCTTTGTGGATACAGGTCGTAAATCCCGTCCCAGTTGGGGGAGGCGATCCTCCTTCGTAATCGCTATCTTTAATCGAAAGCGCCACTATCTAATTCATCGTCTCTAATCCATGGTTGTGGCATCTCTATCCAAGGAGATACTAAATCCGCTCTATTGCCCGCCTTTTTGTTTCTAGTCATAGAGACGTTTGCTGCTGCACACCATGATAGGCTAACGCCGAGCTGCGCTAACGCAAACCGCCGCAACGTCTCTACTCTCGTTATGCAGGTTGCTGAGAAAGGGGTGCGGTCAAAACCAGTTGGTGATATGCACAAAATTTCTCCGTGTCCCTGCGTCAGAGCGTCCCCCTGTCAGTCTCAACCAACTACTTATGACCACACCCCTGAGAAAGGGGGTATAAAACCCAGATTTGGTATGAGTTGCTATTGAGGCAAAGCTAGACGATTCGCCAGCTCAATCTTACTGCCGCACTCAAGGCGAATCCCCACTTCTATAATGTTTTTTGAGAGTCCCCTATTTTAGGCGTTTTGGATGTCCACTGAAATTCAAGCTGAACTGCAAGCCGCAGTTGAACACCGGCGCAACTTTGCCATTATTTCCCACCCCGATGCCGGTAAGACAACACTGACAGAAAAGCTCTTGCTCTATGGAGGAGCGATTCACGAAGCGGGGGCAGTGAAGGCACGGAGGGCACAGCGCAAGGCAACCTCTGACTGGATGGCAATGGAGCAACAACGGGGAATTTCGATTACCTCGACGGTTTTGCAGTTTGAATATCAGGATTGTCAAGTCAATTTGCTGGACACTCCTGGTCACCAAGACTTTAGTGAAGATACCTATCGCACTTTGGCAGCAGCAGACAATGCTGTGATGCTGATTGATGCGGCTAAAGGTCTGGAACCACAGACGCGGAAGTTGTTTGAAGTCTGTCGGATGCGGGGTCTCCCAATCTTCACCTTCGTTAACAAGCTTGACCGTCCAGCACGTGAGCCTTTGGAACTACTAGATGAGATTGAGCAGGAACTAGGGTTGCAAACCTATGCCGTCAACTGGCCGATTGGTATGGGCGATCGCTTTAAGGGTGTCTTTGACCGGCGCAACCAGCAAATTCACCTGTTTGAGCGCAGTGCCCACGGAAGTCGTGAGGCGAAAGATACAGTGGTAGATTTGGGTGACCCTCGAATTGAGCACCTGTTAGACCAAGACCTGTACTATCAGCTTAAAGAAGATTTAGAACTCATCGAAGGCATCGGCCCTGAACTGGATTTAGAACTCGTCCATCAGGGCAGAATGACGCCAGTGTTCTTTGGCAGTGCGATGACTAACTTTGGCGTTCAGCTGTTTTTGGATTCCTTTCTAGACTATGCCCTCAAACCAGAAGCCCGCAATTCCACAGCAGGCGCTCTTTCCCCGACTTACCCAGAGTTCACAGGATTTGTCTTCAAGCTGCAAGCCAACATGGACCCGAAACATCGGGACAGAGTAGCGTTTGTTCGGGTCTGCACAGGCAAGTTTGAAAAAGACATGACAGTGAATCACGCCCGTACTGGTAAATTGGTGCGTTTGTCAAGACCTCAAAAACTGTTTGCCCAAGACCGAGAATCGATTGATGTTGCTTATCCTGGTGATGTAATTGGTCTGAATAATCCTGGTGTTTTTGCGATCGGTGACACGATCTACAACGGCAAGAAAATAGAGTACGAAGGAATTCCTTGCTTTTCCCCAGAACTATTTGCTTATCTAAGAAATCCCAATCCCTCGAAATTCAAGCAATTCCATAAAGGCGTTACGGAGTTGCAAGAAGAAGGAGCGGTACAAATTATGTACTCTGTGGATGAGGCGAAGCGTGACCCCATTCTAGCGGCAGTCGGGCAGCTGCAATTTGAGGTGGTGCAGTTTCGCCTGCAAAACGAGTACGGCGTCGAAACAAGGCTAGAAATGTTGCCCTACAGCGTAGCGCGTTGGGTGGCTGGTGGCTGGGAGGCATTGAGAAAGGTTGGGCGTCTGTTCAACACTGTCACAGTCAAAGACAACTGGGGACGCCCGGTGCTGCTATTTAAGAATGAATGGAATTTGCAGCAGATAGCGGCAGATCACCCAGAATTGAAATTGAATGACACAGCGCCAGTAATTGCGGGTCAGGAACCGGAATCTTTGTAACTGCAAACACATAAAGAACGTTAAGAAAAAGTACTCAGAAGGCAGTCGCATTGCTTCCTGGCTCTTGCCTGCCTATGAGATAAGCTGCTGTGCATCTATCTATTTAGATGCATCCTGAAGAAGCAACAATGCGATCGCTCTTCTTTAAAAAAAAATGACTGTGTACCAAGAAGCGCGATAATAGGCGCTGCGACAAAACAGATCACATCTACTACCTCGATCAACAAAAGCCATGACTTATCATCAGGAGCATCTCATGACTTATAAGAATCAACTGCATCCATGGTGCATTATCCGCTCCCTCTCCAACATGCGATCGCGGCTCATCATCCGCTTTCGTCGCCGCAGTGATGCTGAAGCCCATCTGCAAATCCTCAGAGCAAATAATCCTACAGCTTCCTACGAAATTATTTTTGATGTAACGCCAGACCCCTCGGATTTGAAAGCCAAGCAGGAACTCATGCAATCCTACCTAGAGATTGAGTGAAGTCATTATGACCATTATGTGAAGCACAGGTGCACAGGAGCAAGGGAGACCTTTATAAAAATTCTCGCTTGCTCCTGTGCTCACAACTACTTGGTTATTTCTGCCATGCTGCACTAACCAGCTCCCAGTCCCTTGACGATTTGATTTACTCTAGAGCTGTTGCTGAGATAGAGGCAGAAATTGGAATTTCCTCAACTTCTGGTAGCTTCTCTAGGGCTAGACGGGACGAGGGGCTGGCACCCGATAAACGCTTCAAAAGTTTTGGTCTAGGGTCATGCAGCAGGTAAATAATTTGATCTCCCGGTTGCCAATTTTCTGTCGCTGGCACCACTTGAAAATTCCCCTCCCGTTCCACCAATAACGGCACAAGTTCTCCAGCACGAATTAAGGCTTGTAAATGAGCCTGCTGAAACGCAAATCCTGGTTCTCCTAGTGACGTTTTTCCCAACTTCACTTGCCCTTCACTGAGATACTGGTTCCAAATCTTGATCGGGAGTTGTGCGACGAAAGCCTGATTAACTTTTGTTTTGTTCGTAGAAGGATTAGCTTGGGGATCGCGAGGAAATACTGCCAAAACTCGCGGTGGTGCAAACTCCTCAACCGCTCGTTGAGCCAATACTAAGTTCACCTCACCATTATTGGTCATTGCCAAGAACGTCCCCATTGAGTCAAGCCCTGCCTCTTCGAGAACGTTAATATCTAGACCACTACTTTGGAACACCCGCAGATTTTCTTGCTCCGCTTTTTGGCAAGCTTCCGGGTCTGTATCAATTAGCACCACAGACTCTCCCCGCTCTTGAAACAGACGAGCAATCAGACGGCTCAAGGGATTACAACCAATGATTACAGCACCTGTTGCTCCGGACTGTCGGTTAATTTGGAGCAAGTTGGCTACCCAGCGAGCCGTTAGACCTTGCAAAAAAACCGTTATCATGATTGTCAGAAAGACAAGCGCTTTAATAGAATCGCCGCCGTTAATCCCTCGTTGTGTCAAGAGGATCGCAAATAAAGACGCAACTGAAGCGCTGACAATTCCCTTGGGAGCAACCCAGGACAGGAACAATTTTTGTCGCCAGTTCAGCCCACTATTCCAGGTACACAAGCCGATACTGATAGGACGCACCACAAACATCAGTACGAAAACGGTATAAAGGCTGCCCCAGCCCAGTGCAAAGATACTAGCAATTGATAAATCCGCTGAGAGCAAAATGAACAGCACCGAGACACCTAGGACAGTTAATTGTCCTTTAAAGCGTCTTAACAACCGCTCTTCAGGTAGGGCAGAAGCTCCAAGGACAATTCCAGCAACCACAGTTGCCATTAGTCCGGATTCGGAGCGAATCATTTGCGCTAAGCCAAACAAGCCCCACATGACTGCCAGCACGACCAGGTTCTTGAGGTCTTCTGAGATAAAATTGGCACGTTTGAGAATTAAACCCAGCAGCCAGCCGCCGCCCCCCCCGATAGCAGCACCAATGCCGAGGCGCACGGTTAGACCAACAATTGCGGCTGAAGGGCCAGCATTGCTGTTCAAAATCGTGTCAAGTACGACAACGGCGAGAATCGCGCCCACGGGGTCAATTAAGACGCCTTCTCCCTCCAAGAGGGTTGCTACCTGCCGATCCACTTGTACCTGTTTCAGCAGGGGGCTAATCACAGTTGGACCGGTGACAACCACCAGAGACGCATAGAGAAAGGCAATTGACCAGGGAAATTCGCCCAACCAGTGAGCTGCCATGCCGCCTCCAAGCAGCGTAATCAGTGTTCCCAGGGTGACCAAGTTCCTAAGACTACCGGAAACTTTGCCCAAATCTCGCAGTTCCAGGTTTAGCCCCCCCTCAAACAGAATAACGGCTACTGAGAGAGCAACAATCACTTCCAGACCGACTCCCAATTGCTGCGGGTGCAATAGACCAAAGCCATCTGGTCCCAGGAGAATGCCAAACATTAGCAAAAAGACAATGCTAGGTACTTTGAGGTATTCAGCGATTACCTGAGCAGTGATCCCAGCGAGGACGGCCACGATCATCTGTAGCGTTAGTTCAAATGATCCTTCCATAGGCGTAAGTATCGCAGGTAATCAACTTAGGTCTAGAGCTGAGATTGACCAGTGTTTGGCTTGATAGACTGGTTGATTTGATCAAAGCATATTGTCCTGTGGTGGTCCGTAAGAATTTGTTCGGAGAGACCAGTTATTGTGCCGATTTGCCAAGAATTTTTCAAATTTGCTGTGTAATTTGAAAAAAAATAAAATTATGATTCATTCAGGGTATTTTAGCACCTGGGTTTTGGAACAAGTCCTTTCACTCAGGCACAGCCTCTCTCCCCATTTCTCTACATCCCAATCTATCTATCTCTCCGATAATCTGCTAGGTGACGCCCAGTCTGGTGCGATCGCAGCTCTCGCAAGCCTCGTAACTAAGCAATAAACCCAACCTTAGTCAGTGATTTTCTCATTCATAATTGGAAAGTCACCTTTGAGATGCCTACCGCAGTTGCGAGCAACTTTGAGTGCGACTGGCAACGAGCAGCAAGTCAGTATTGTTGGTAAAGATGGATCGTCAAACTTTTATTTGGGGACGCTCAGGCAACAGAATTCGCAGAACTGAACACTGGGTTGAGGTGTTTTGGAGCTTGGGGTTACTCCTAGCCGCGCTGTTGTTATTTGGAATTAATCTGGGTAAGGAGCCGCTCTTAGATTGGGGCGAAGCAACTGTTGCCTTGGTTGCTCGTGAAATCGCAAGAGCACCGGCTCAATCTTGGCAGTGGCTTTACCCAACTCTCGGAGGTAAACCTTATCTTGAAGAACCGCCCTTACTTCATTCACTGATTGTTGGGGCTTATAAGATTGGTGGCGTTAACGAATGGACAACGCGCTTGCCAGGTGCAATTCTGAGTGCTCTCTCAGTGCCGCTACTTTATAAAATTGGTCGGGAAATCTTCCCCTCTCGTCAGAGTGCGATTTTCTCTAGCTTGATTTATCTGACCTTATCACCGGTGATTTGTCATGGGCGTCTAGCGCTGGTGGATGGGACGGCGCTGTGTTTTGTGATGGTCATGATGTGGTGTGTATTGCGATCGCGTCGTGACTTTCGTTGGGCAGTCGGTGTCGGGATAGGATTAGGGTTGATTTGCCTGACTAAAGGTATCCTGCTTGGATTGTTACTCGCCGCGATCGCACTTTTATTTCTAGCCTGGGATACCCCAAGATTACTAACATCTGTTTATTGGTGGCTTGGCTTGTTCCTTGGTAGCGCGCCTGCGGCAGTTTGGTATGCGGTTGGAGTGCTGCAATACGGTCAGACATTCATCACTACAGGCATTACCATCCAATCCCTACAAGATCTTTGGAAACCCGTGGATGCTCACAGGGGTCACCCCTGGTACTACGTGGTAGAAATCTTGAAATTTTCAGCCCCCTGGTTACTTTTCTGGCCTTACGGGTTACGGCTCGCCTGGGAGAATCGTAATTGGGGATGGGCAAAATTAGTGCTGGTTTGGGTTGGTGTTTATCTGTTAGCGATTTTGGTGACCATCACCAAGCTTCCCTGGTATGTTTTACCAATTTACCCAGCCTTAGCGCTTGCTGGTGGTGCCCAACTGGCGGAAGTTTGGCATTTGCCCCGTTACAAATCGTATCCTCGCATCTGGAGAATCGGTCTAAGCCTGCTAGCTGGGGGGGCGATCGGTCTGTGCATCTACTTTGGTGTTCACAAAGGTGTCGAGCAGTCATTGCCAGTGATTTTCGCCTGCGTTGCTTTGACAATGGCAATGGCGGCAGTTCTGATTACGCGACGCGACCTGCAATTTATTTTGATTTTATTTTGGGGGATGTATATCTCGCTACTGCTGTTTATGACCTCTCCTTACTGGATTGGAGGCTGGGCAGAAGCTTATCCTGTTAAACCCATTGCTGCCATCCTGCGGCGTGGCACACCTGAGGGTCAGCGAATCTATGCCTCCCTTCCTTCAAAACGTCCTGCACTCAATTTTTATAGCGATCGCCAAGTCATCCCCGCCTCTGGTTCTGAACTCAAAAAACGCTGGCAGCACGACCAAAAACCCTATTTATTACTTGACAGCAAAACCTTCAAGGAGTTGAGCTTAAAGCCAGCTAGAAAAGTTGGCACGGCTCCTGGGTGGGTGTTGATTGCTAAAGACAAAGATAAGTAGCCGTCATGAACTGCGTACACCAACAGGGATGAAAATCTTTCCCCACTGCCTATTTTCAAGTCAGGTTGGGGTAAATAAAAATGGCCGAGTAAGAGCAATTGCTCTTACTCAGCAGCCGGTAGTTTATGCTTTAGCCTGTAACCTTAGGGAGTTGTGTTTGACACAAAGCTCATTTATCAACTTGGAATCTCCCTCCATAATCACAAGATTTGGAGGGAGAGGATGTCAACTTGCTCTCAACAAAGCGGATCAGGATGCCTCAGCCGCTTCTTCTTCCTGTGCGTCAAGTTGTTTAAGGTGAATGTGCTTTCTTCCCAAGGTGATTTCAAATTCATCACCTGGATTTAAGCCCATCTGTTTAGTGTAGGCAGAGCCAATCAGCAGGTTGCCGTTAGACTGAACACTGATGCGGTAACTGG
This sequence comes from Leptolyngbyaceae cyanobacterium, assembly GCA_036703965.1. Classification (GTDB taxonomy): domain Bacteria; phylum Cyanobacteriota; class Cyanobacteriia; order Cyanobacteriales; family Coleofasciculaceae; genus DATNQP01. The sequence goes on along the minus strand of DATNQP010000020.1, from coordinate 8,183 downwards.
CACTGCGTCCTCCACGTCCATTGCCGTTGACTTTACTATCTAACTCAATTCCCTCTGCATCAATCAGGGCATTGAGGAATTTCATCATATTGACACGCTCTACCCCGTTTTTTGTCACGGTGTAGTAGCCACAGGCTCTGGCTTTTTCTTCTTTGCTGAGGTTCTCCAGCTCTTTGACTTTCTTAATCAGCGTTTCCCCCTCTAAGGGGTCGATTTTTTTCTTTTTAGCCATCAACTTGAATCTAAGACTAAGGAGTTAAGTGGTATGCAGCGTTTTTGCGCTTACTGACCGGAAACCAAGACAACAAAATCTCAGTGTTTTATCAGCTTATAAAACTATATTACACAAAGAGTGTCAACTTAGTTCGCTATATTTGTTTGCAAAAAGTTTGTAAAGACACGAACAAACTCCGCAAGAGGTTGTGAACAACTGATACATCTGGATAATGTTAGTGGTTCTAAGCAGGGATGTCTTCCCCCCATAAAACAATTTCAACTTCAATGTGCTGCACTACAGGAATTTTCAATCGGTATGAAGCTCACAACTCGTGGACACTACAGTGTCAAAGCCCTGCTAGATTTAAGCTTACAGCAAGGCTTTGGACCGGAATCTGTCAGATCGATCGCGCAACGGCAAGATATTCCAGCTCCTTATTTAGAGAAATTGCTGATTGAAATGCGTCGTGCTGGTTTAGTTAAATCGGTGCGCGGTGCCCAAGGGGGCTATCAATTAGCCTGTGAACCTGCACAAATATCTCTCGGTCAAATCTTAGAAGCAGTCGGTGAAACAATTGAACCACTACCCCGCCATACCCCAGACGCAGGTCAAGCCGAAGACTGGGTGACATTTACTCTTTGGCATCAGCTGCACCGAAAACTTAAAGAAGCGTTGTACAGTATAAGTCTTGCCGACCTTTACTACGACGCCCGTAGCTGGCAAGCCGCCGTTGGAGAAGAAACAAGTTTTGTTGTTTAATTATTCTTTCAAGATGACAAAAGTAGATAAACTGATGATTCAGGAAGGCACGGCTATCACTGCCATACCGTTTGCTCCTAGGTAATTGTTGAAAAGTTCACTTGTCGGTGATCGCAGTTGAGCGCTCGGCAAAAAAGCTTTTTGTACCTAATTGTGCCAGTGAGGATTTCCAAAAAATAATCATCCCCAAGGGAGATGGAGGGAAAGATTGTACCTCATCTTCTTCCTGAGAGGGCATTTTTGTTATTTGGAAGGTTCCCAAACTGCAATAACCTTGCTTAGTAGGGATGAAGTTATAAACTCAAACACTAGACAACTTTGGCTGGCGCAATGCAGTCGGTTTTGCACCGATTGAGGCTTTATAGCAGTTTTCAGTTGTATATACCACACACTAGAGACACGATATTATCGTATGCCTACAAAAACCTGTATTGAACCCGAATGAAAACTGCTGTAAAACGCGAAGTTCAACAAGCTGTCTGCGTCACTTTACAAGTCACGTCATCGCTCTGCTGAACGCTTCTATATAGATATAGATAGATGCTTGCTGTGAACTTAGTTATACCTGGTGCTGTTTTGCTGCTGGCAGCCGGTTTAGATTACGTTATTGGTGACCCATGGGGTTGGCCTCATCCAGTACGAGTGATGGGCTGGGTGATTTCTCACTTCACTCAGTTGGCTCTCAAGTTGTGGAGTAATGAAGATGAAGGAGAGAAGGAGAAATTTTCTACCCCATCTCACGTCCTTCCGCATCAGTTGCAACGGCGGGGAGCTGGTATCGTTTTGGGCGTCGGATTGATAGTTGGCAGTGGACTAACAGGATGGTTAATAGTTCAAGGCGCAAGCTGGGTTCATCCACTATTCGGTGCCGTGGTACAGGGTATCCTGCTTGCTAGTTGTTTTGCCGGTCGGAGTTTGCGGATGGCAGCGGTTGATGTCTTACAACCGTTAACAGCTGGGCAGTTGGATCAGGCACGTTCTAATTTGAGTCAGTATGTCGGTCGAGATACAGAAACACTTTCCGAGGCAGAAATCCTCCGCGCCGTTCTGGAGACGGTGACAGAAAATGCCACGGATGGTGTGACAGCTCCCCTGTTCTATGCGATTGTTGGGGCATTTTTGCCAGGAATCGGTAGTGTTCCCCTCGCCCTCGCTTACAAAGCTGCAAGTACCCTGGATTCAATGGTTGGCTATCGCGTCGAGCCTTACACGGATTTGGGCTGGTTCAGTGCCAAGCTAGAAGATGTCCTCACCTGGCTGCCCTGTCGGTTAACAGTAATTACCCTGGCATTGTTGTCGGGAAAACCTCAAGCAGTATGGCATCTGTGTCTGCGCGATGCTACTCGCGACCCTAGTCCCAACTCCGGCTGGAGTGAGTGTGCTTATGCAGCGATTTTGGATGTTCAACTGGGGGGAACGAACTGGTATCAGGGCGTAGCTAAAGACAAACCTCTTTTGGGTAATCCAGTTCACCCGATTACATCAGCGAAAATTGACCAAGCCTTACGACTAACACGGTATTGCTTTTTGATTTGGCTGGGTTTGGCGATCGCTACTTTGAGCCTACCAGCTTGAGAGCGTAGTTAAAAAAACTTTGAGGCTATCGTGATATCCGACACTCTTAGCTGCCCAGATCCACCTGAATGGGTGAATCTATCAGGTGATGCCTCAAGATATTGCGAAAGCTTAATTTAATAAGAAGTGACAACCCTCATGAACACTCGCTTAGATGCGAAATTCTCCCCAAGAGTTTTGAAGCTGACTTACAGCAAGAACTAGATAAGGTCAACTAAATATTAGAGAGGAAAGCTATGGAAACACTTGCTTATGTTCACCTATCTGTAGCTTACGAAGAACCTGTAAGCTTCAAGCCTGCTGCTGATAACCTGAAATGGTTTAAGGCAACCAGTTGGACAAAAATTCCTAGCTCGGCTTGGATACGTATAGGAGCAGTCTTGATCTCCTTAACTATCCTGAGTATTGCCAGTAGTGCTTTGGCGCTTCAAAGAGGCAATAGTGGATCGCAAGTTACTAATCTTCAGCGAGATTTGACAGCTGCTGGCTTCTACGAAGGTCCGGTAACTGGATTCTACGGGCAGTTGACCAAGGCAGCGGTTACTAAATTTCAGCAAGCCAGGGGATTACGAGTAGATGGAATTGCTGGATCAAACACTTTGTCCGCGCTGCGAGGTTCTTCTCTGGCTAGTCGCTTTCCCCCAGGCACACTGCTTCGACGAGGCAGCCGTGGCACCACTGTGACCCAGCTTCAAAATACATTGACAACTGCTGGCTACTACAACGGACCAATTACTGGCTATTATGGTCGGTTGACTGAGGCATCTGTTGTGAGATTTCAGCGAGGCAAGGGATTACGAGTGGATGGAATTGCTGGGTCAAAAACTTTGGCAGCGCTGGGGTCTTCTGGTGATGATGGAGGTGGGAAACCTCAAGACATACTACGGCGAGGGAGCAGTGGTCAAGCTGTGATCCAGTTGCAAAATCGGTTAACAGCCTTGGGCTTCTACAAGGGTCCGATCACTGGCTCCTATGGTCGGTTAACGGAGGTAGCTGTCAGAGATTTTCAGCGATCTAGGGGGCTGCCTGTGGATGGAATTGCTGGAGTCAGTACTTTGTCTGCACTACAGGGGATTGCCCTTAATAGCAGTCATTCTAAAGCGATCGCGTTTCACTCACTCTCAGAGCCAATCGCACCCATGTAACTTTAAAGAATTTTGCCTGCTCAGGGAAATGGAATTCTTCAGCACAGGAGTAGCTGTAACTCTTTATCACACAACTAATCAGGATGCCTACTCAAATTATTGAAATTCTCTCAGCCGAAGAACTACGCCGCACGGTCACCCGTTTGGCCTCTGAACTGATTGAAAAATCGGGAGATTTGTCCCAACTGGTGCTACTAGGCATTTACACTAGAGGCGTTTCTCTAGCCCAGCTGCTGGGGCGTCAGATTGAAGTGCTAGAGCAGGTATCAGTGCCAGTGGGGGCGCTAGATATTACTTTTTACCGAGACGATTTGGATCAGATTGGAGTTCGGACACCGGCAAAAACTGAGATTCCTTTTGATCTTTCTGGTAAGACAGTGGTTTTAGTAGATGATGTCATTTATAAGGGTCGCACAATTCGCGCTGCCCTGAATGCAGTGACTGAATACGGTAGACCCCAAGCCATTCGCTTATTGGTTCTCGTTGATCGAGGGCATCGCGAAGTGCCGATTCGTCCCGACTTTACCGGCAAGCAGCTACCAACGGCTGCCGAAGAGCAGGTGAAGGTTTATCTGCAAGATATCGATGGCAGGGATGCTGTGGAGTTAGTAAAAGTTCTCAGTCCTGAGTCTTCACGGAGTAATTGATAGGATACTCAACGTAGCCATCCCTCAGTTGAGCAAATCTGGCTCTTGGCGCACAATCATGTCATACAGCGACTGGAAGCTGAACCAACCCATGTAATGCGTACCAACCTGGCTGTAGGTCAGACTCGCCGTGTCTGGGTCTATCAACACAGGTTTCCCTGCTGCCTCAGCCATCAGCTGCACCTGACAGGAGCGATCCATTGTGATGAACCACCACGCTGTCTCATCAACTGAGTGACCAACTGTCAGCAAGCCGTGGTTGCGTAAGATAATAGCCTTCCTATCCCCAAGGGTAACAGCAATGCGCTTGCCCTCCTGGATCTCTAGTACCACGCCTGTATAGTCGTCGAACAGCGCGTGGTCTTCATAGAATGAACAGGCATCCTGCGTAAGGGGGTCAAGGAAACGTCCGAGGGTTGACCAAGTTTTGCCATAGGTCGAATGGGCGTGAGCGGCTGCTATTACATCAGGTCTGGCTTGGTGTACTTGGGAGTGGATAGCGAAAGCAGCGGCATTCACTGGCTTGTCACCCTCTACAACTTCACCTTTGTGGTTGACTAGCAGGAGGTCTGAGACTCGGATATGACCAAAGTACATCCCGAACGGGTTAACCCAGAAGTGGTCAGGAAATTCGGGATCGCGAGCGGTGATGTGACCGGCAACGCCTTCATCGAACCCATAGCGGGCAAACAGGCGAAATGCAGCGGCTAAGCGTTGTTGGCGATGGAGACGCTCATCTTCTACACGCTCAAATGTAGGTGGTTGGGGAGTATCTGTTTTGGACATGAGTCAGCTTTGCAAAAATCTGTTCAGGGTGGGGTAAACGTTCACAAAATGGATGGAGGTTTCTGTAAAAAAAACGGTTCTACACCTCGTAGAACCGATAAAATCAAAAGTTAACTCAGCTAACTTTAGCGGACGACGCCCTGCTGAGAAGTCATCTCAATTGGCTTCATCAGGTATAGGCGCAGGAACTGCCAACCAATGGACACATAAAGGGGCAGCTTCTGGAAGAATTGCAGGAATTTGGGGGTGTTGGAGGAAGCGATCGCACTCAACTTCTCGTTATTCTTAATGCAAACCTCTAAGCGATCGTAGAACTCCGGATTTTCCACATCCAGAATCACTGGGAAGACTCGCCCTGCTGTTTCATTAGTCTTCTCGATCACATACTTATCATACTCACGGGCATCTAAGCCCAGACAAGCATAAAAACCAGCACGCTGGATGTCATTGAGATACATCGTCGCAAACACCGACAGCAAGAAGAACCTGCTCCATAGCTTCGCCTTCCAATCATTCAGAAACTGAGGCTGTGCCTTCATCAGGGCGTCGAAGAAATCGCCGTGGCGGTTTTCATCCTGACACCAGTTTTCAAAGAAGCGGAAAATTGGATAGATACGGTCTTCTGGGTGCGCTTCCAGATGACGGTAAATCGTGATATACCGCCAGTAGCCAATCTTTTCTGACAGGTAGGTGGCGTATAAGATAAACTTCGGCTTAAAGAAGGTGTACTTGCGGCTCTTGGTCAGGAATCCCAAATCTAGCGACAGATTGAAATCTGACATCGCCTTGTTGAGGAACCCTGCGTGGCGTGCCTCATCGCGAGACATTAAATTAAAGCACTCTGCTAAGAGGGGGTTTTTGTCTTTTAAGCGGCGTCCCAATTCCTTGTAGAGCAAGAAGCCAGAAAACTCTGCTGTACAGGAACGCTCTAAGAACTCAATAAACAACTGACGCTTTTCCCCATCAATATGGTTCCAGGACTGTTCAAACTCCGCATCCCGGACAAAGTGGTGGCGATTGTAGTCAGCGCGAAACTCTTCTAAGATCGCGAGCAGCTCATCCTCATTGGGTGAGAGATCCATCCGCGCCATTTCATCAAAGTCAGTTGTGTAGAACCGGGGCGTCAGCAGGGTTTCTTTCGCCGGGACTTTCACCCCTGGTCGCAGTTCTTCAAAGCTAGGTTTTTTAAGGGAATCTACCATGTGCTTGTTTTTCTTGTCTTTGCTTACAATGCTGGGTTGGGTGGTGTGGCGATAGTGACTTCCTTCAAAGCACACCCCTATAGGGATGCATTCTAGAGTCTACCAAGGTCTAGGCGAGTGGAAGATACTGTTAAAGTTAAGAGTTGCAACACAGCTTCAATTTTTGTGACATTTTCAGTTCCGTCTGCTCAGAATCTACCTGAGTTTGAGGTAAGCCTCTAACTTGCCGGGGCAAGACGCCTACTTCTCTTCTGTTGAACTCAGGTTTTCGGAATTTCAAATTCCCGTATCTGCGGAAGTTTCGGTTTTGACTAAAGTCTTCTATATTTATTAAGTATTTTTAATTAAGTTTTATTGCTTCTTGTAACTCAAAGCTTGTCAAGAGTGAGTAAATTTATTTACTGATAGAAAAACAAAGCTTTCTGAAACTTTATAGGAATGTGTTTTTCCTGTCAATTCCAGCAAAAGTCCTGGTTGTAAAAAAAAGACTATGTCAGTATTTTCAAAGGAATTACTGAAGAAAGAGAATTTTCAGTGAAGAAGTATTTTTTTAAAGGGTATTTAGCTGAGTTCTGCTAAGAAACTGAAAGACATAAAAGCGCGGCATACGTACCCAAACTCAGTAGAAAGCTCAAGGCTTTTAGTCTTACGTTGAACTCAGACCAAAATTAAAAGCTGAGGACATACCGTGGAAAATATTTTGCTGATTTTTGAGGACCTCCGAACCAAAGCTAAAGGTGATGACTGGGACTCAATCAGTATCCAACTGGAGTTGCGGGGATAGGGCGATCGCTTCGGGGATTTGCAAAAACACTCTCCTGCTGAGCAAGCATAGCAGCAGTTGAGGCAATTTTTGCTTACTTAGGATAATTTGATACCTCCTTGTCAGCAACCGGCATCATCCTGTAGAGACGTTCCGTCGAAACGTCTCTACGGCGGGAAAGGAAAATTGGTATGAATTAAACACTCCAAGTTCCCAACTCTCTTAACCCCTAGTCTCTAATTTCTCGCCAGCCACTTTTGAGCATTTAGCCGTTGCATGGTGTAAAACACAATTAAGTCTAACGTTACTTTACGCTCATCAATCATGAAAGACTCTAGGGTACTGGGTTTAGCACCATTTGTTGCCCAGGAGAAAGCTTTCTGCTTATTGATGTCTTCGCCAGGGAAATAAATATTGAACTGACGCTGCCCATTTTTCCAGGAACCCGCTACTTGCCAACACTCGTCAGTTTGGCTTAAACCAGAAATCTGTATTTTGTCCTTGGTAAAGATTACCTCTACATCCTCGATGCCTTGTTTAGCAAAGGCACTCTTGAGAGCTGGCAGATAGTCTTGTTCAATAAATTCAGTGAAGGGCTTGTCTTCAACGGCTGGAGCCTTCTCTTTTTTAGCTTTTGCTGCTGGCTTATCACCAGCCGGTTGACGCGCTGGCTTTTTCGCGGCAGGTTTGTCATCTGCTTGTTGTTCAGCCGACTGAGCCGTCACATCAGCGTCGGTTTGAGTATTTGTATCCCCCGCTGCGGTTTCTGTGGTCGGTTTTTCTCCTGTCGCATTGGGGTTAACCTCTGGATTCGCTGCTTCAGGGTCAGGGGCGTTAGCCGAAGGCATGCTAGTTGCCTGTGGCTCATCGGTACTGGGAGCAAGCTCTTTCGAGGCATCCGGCGTCCGCGATTCTCCAGCATCTGGATTAGGAGGACCAGATGTAGGGTCTTTGGTGTTTGGGTTAGGATTTGTTTTTTCTGCCATAACTCAGGTGAATCTTTATGTCTGGATGATTGCTTAGTTTCGGATCTTTGTATATTTATCTTTTATCTTTGCATAGGATTGCCAACCTGTATGCAACTGCCGC
>DATNQP010000019.1:0-3362 GCA_036703965.1 Leptolyngbyaceae cyanobacterium | reverse complement strand
GAAATTTCCACTGTTTCAGTGGAGTCAAGCTGTAAATCTTCGCGCAGTAAAGCGTCTTGATGAATCAACTCTTCGGGAATACCTAAATCAGTCAGGATTGCCTTGAGAGCATCCATCGCTTTTATAGTTTCCATGACAATGCACCGTGTTTGAATTGCGCGACCAATATGTCAAACCCAGCTTATTCGCACCTAGAATTCTCTAGTTGCAATCGTGGGTTTGGGTGAGCAACAGCTTTTTTAGCATGGGATGAGTAGCACCAGTTACGGAATTTAGGGGATTTCAGCGATTAGAGAGCCTAGTCTCTCCCTTAGCACAGGGAAACGATAGGAAATTTTTCAAGAAGAACTAAGCACAAGTCTAGAAGGCTCCTTGGCGTTACTGGGCAACTTCGCTCTATTTACGAGCTTTTTTTGCTCCTTCTAGAACACATCCACTCCTTTGGCTGTCAAAACTCACGTTGTCAAGCTTATTAGGAGTCTTTGTTGATAGTGTTGACAAGCTTATTACACATCCTTTCTATTTGCAAGCCATAAATGAAAATTTTCTTCAAAAAAACCTTGACTATTGCAGCAACAATGAATTGCTACTTACCTGGACAGTACTAGCGATCGCTTACCGTTGGATTTACGACACGAGCAGAATGCTCCTGGCAACCAACTAGATGTAATACGTTCCCTATAAGGGTTTTAACTGTGTATCCGTCAAACCGCACTAGAAGTCCCGGCTAGGTGTATCTGGGTGCGATCGGGAATTGGATAGGTGTATTCTACTAGGAAGTTGATATAGATTATCAACAAGAATATTTTTTTACTACCTTGACATTAATAAATGAATTTGGTGTAATTTTTCAAGTCTAGTGAAAATCAATTGCAATAAGTGCTTGGAGCACCGACTACAAATCGAGTGCATCGATTCAGTGTGAGGAAACCGAATTGAAACTACAGCCATTACTTTCTGGCCTGTTGCTCACAGGCTCAGTTGCTGTGTTGGTAGCGATGCCTGCCAAAGCAGATGTCGTACAAGTGACCGACGTGCAGCTCAAGCCGACTGCCACTGGTCTAGAAATCATCTTAAAGACGGCTTCAGGAGCATCGCCCCAAGTCTTCACGACCAGCTATAATCAGACCCTGCTGATTGACGTAAGCAATGCTCAGTTGAACTTACCGGAGGGTCAGGAATTTTACTCAGACAACCCTATCGAGGGCATTACTTCTGTAACGGTGACGCCTCTATATACCAACAGTATCCGAGTGACTGTGATGGGTACTCAAGCCTTACCAAACGCTCAAGTCACTCCCAGTGCCCAAGGGTTGGTTCTCGGCATAGCTGCACCCTCAAGTACGGCTGAGGCAATACCAACTCTGGGGACTTCTGTACCAGAAACGCCTGTGCCAGAAACGCCCCAAGGGAAGCCAGAGGGAGAAACAGAGCCATCTGCTCCGAGTACGGCAGGAGCCGAACCCGAAGCACCTACCGAAGCGCCAATGGCTGAGGAGGAAGCCGAACCCGAAGCACCTACCGAAGCGCCGACGGCTGAGGAGGAAATTGAAATCGTAGTCACAGGTGAAGGTGAGCAAGACGGAGATTATCAAGCACCAAGCGCCACCACAGCAACCAAAACAGATGCCCTATTGCGCGACATCCCTCAGTCAATTCAGGTTGTTCCCCAACAGGTCATTGAAGATCGGCAAGTGCAGAGAGTAGAGGAAGCACTTGAAAATGTGTCAGGTGTGCAACAGACCGTTTCATCCCTCAACATAGCATCGGGGTTTCTCATTCGAGGCTTTGATACAACCAATATTTACAGAGACGGTCTGAGAGACCCGACCAATTTTCAGTCAGGAGCTGAACTTGCAAATATCGATCGCATAGAAGTCCTCAAAGGACCAGGTTCCGTTCTCTACGGTCAAGGTGAACTGGGTGGATTGGTCAATTTAGTCACGAAACAGCCGCTAACAGAGCCGTTTTACTCCATACAAGGAACAATTGGCAATTATGACTTGTATGGGGGTGCGATCGACCTCACGGGACCGCTCAATGACAGTCGAACATTGCTCTATCGCTTTAATGCCTCAGCTCAGAGGTCAGACACTTTTATCGACTTTAGTGAAATCGAGCGCTACCAGATTGCACCGGTTTTAACCTGGCGGATTGCTGAGAATACCACGTTAACCCTGGAAGGCGATTATCAGGATAGACTGTACCCCGAAGTCCCTGGCTTGCCAGCAGTAGGTACTGTACTGTCCAATCCCCTTGGTGAGTTACCACGCGATCGCTTCCTTGGCGATCCCGACTTTAACTTCCGGGAGATTGAGTCACTTCGGGTTGGCTACAGATTTGAGCATCGCTTCAACGAAAATTGGGCAGTCCGTAACAGTTTCAAAGCCGCATTTCAAAGCTTAGACTCTCAGTTCGCTTTTCCTCTCGGTCTACAGGATGATAACCGGACGTTCGATCAACTGTATGCAGCAACCAATGAACCCGACGATCGAGATGTTTATGCTGTTGATACCAATGTTGTCGGTAAATTCCAGACTGGTAGCATCCAACACCAAGTCGTGTTTGGGGTTAACTTTGATAGCCAAAAGGTTTCCCGCGATATATTTCTGGCTCAGCTTGATTCCATTGATATCTTCAATCCAGTCTATGGGCGATCGCCAGGTGATATCATCGGGAGAATTATTTCTAAGCAGCGCTCCGAATCTCTGGGCTTTTATGTTCAAGATCAAATCTCACTGTTGGAGAACCTCAAATTAGTTCTGGGTGGACGGTTCGATGTGGTGAATCAAGAGCAAGAAAACTTGGTCTCCTCAACCACCAGCGAACAACAAAACGAGGCATTCAGTCCGCGAGTCGGCATTGTCTATCAACCTATCCAACCTGTCTCGCTTTACGCCAGCTTCAGCCGCTCATTTAATCCAGCAACACCCGGTACCATTCTCGCCAGTGGCGAGGCCGCAGCACCGGAGCGAGGGACTCAGTATGAAGTGGGCATTAAAACTGATTTCTTGGAGGGCAGGCTTTCCTCAACCCTAGCCTTTTATGAGCTAACCCGATCGAACGTACTGACACCCGATGTCAACAATCCTTTCGCTTCAGTTCAGACTGGAGAACAACGAAGTCGAGGGATTGAGTTAGACGTAGCGGGAGAAATTTCGCCGGGATGGAACGTGATTGCCTCCTACGCTTATACCGATGCTGAGATTACCAAAGATAATGAAGTCGCCTTAGGCAACCGACTGATTAACGTACCTGAAAATAGCGCCAGTTTGTGGACAACGTATGAACTTCAAAGTGGTGCATTAAAGGGGTTAGGGTTTGGTGTAGGGTTGCGATATGTCGGAGAACGCCAAGGGGAT
>DATNQP010000018.1:0-6254 GCA_036703965.1 Leptolyngbyaceae cyanobacterium | reverse complement strand
GGACTATGGCGAAGGCAATCGCTAATATCAATCGCCACTCCGTCTACCATCACATCGCCATTCTCCATCAAGGAATATCGGGCGCTATTTCGCACCCACTTTATCTCCCCTGATGGAGAAGTGATCGGATATTCCTGAGTGATAGGCTCATGTGACTTAGCTGCCGCTCTCAAGGCTTCATAGAACTCAGCTTGGCTGTCGGGAGGAATGGTTTCGAGCAAATGGTCATGATGTGCCATTGCCTCGTGAGAGCTTAGACCACTCAGGTCTTGTTCTCCCTCACTCGTATAGAGGAGCTGAATTCGACCATCAGGATGAACCACACCTCGATACACGCAACCGGGAATATTTGCCGCCATCGCCGCTATCTGTTCCTGAGTTTCATGCAACGCTGACTCAGACCGCTTGCGCCCAATCAGTGAACTCAACTGGGTGGCAAGGGAATTCACTAGCTCAACCACTTGTGGTTCCGGTGCGCCAGCTTCTTGCTTCAAGAACACCAAAACGGCTAATACTTGGTTATCGTAGAGAATTGGTACCCCTAAACCGGCTTTTAATCCCACCTCACCCGCGAGTTGGTTCCGTTGAAAAACGTCACCTGGCTCAAGAGAAACATCGGTAATCCAACCCGGTTGCTGGCTTAAGCAAATTTTCCTGAGGAATTCCTTGCTAGTTGCAAAGGTCTGCGGCTTGCTCTTGTGCCTGAATTGAGCAAAATGTTGGTCACTGGCATACCAACCTGCACCTAATTCAAAAACTGTAGCCTGGGAATTGGGTAGCCAAAATTCCCCAAAATCCCAACCAATTTTTTCACAAACCTGTGTGAGGGTGACTGCCAGCGCCGCGTGAAAATCATCCGCTTCACTAATCGCTTTTGTTGTTGTTAGTAAAAGTTGCAACCATGCATTTTGCTTAGTCAATTGGTTTTGTTGCAAAGAAATCGTTAAATGAGTCTTAACTCGAACTAAAACTTCTTGCATTTCAAAAGGCTTGGTAATATAGTCCACTCCCCCAGCCTCAAACGCTTTTACCTTGTCTAGGACTTCATCTAAGGCGCTAATAAAGATTACTGGTATATCTGCCGTCTGCTGGTTAGCCTTCAATCTTCTACAGACTTCGTAGCCATTAATATCCGGCATATTGATATCGAGCAAAATTAAGTCTGGCTTAGCTACCTCGACAACTCCTAAGGCAAGACTTCCGTTAATTGCCTTTCTAACTTTGTAGCCAGCATCACTCAACATTGTGGCTAAAAGAAGCAGGTTTTCCCGCGTATCGTCAACAACTAAGATATCGGGCCTAGAATTAAGTATTGAATCATTATTCATGATATAGATACTTGCGTTAAATTAATGATTAGGTCAAAGCGAAAGTTATCGACTAAATCTATCAAGGCTGATTTGAGAGCTGCATTCGGTTCTGGGATTTGCTCGATGAGTCTGAGAATCTCCTCTTCATTACAGCCTTTTGCTGCCAGGTGAACCTGCTCAAGCCATTCAGAAGGCATCACAGCCAGTGCCGCTGTTCCTAGCGTTGCTACCGTTGCGCGAGTAGGAGTCACTACCTCAACCCTTTCTGCCAGCTTTTGTGAAGCGGGTTGAGATGAGTCTTCATAGACGTAGCGCACTCCCAAGTAAGTCGCAATTTTTTCTAAAAGTACCGACTCACGGAAAGGCTTACGCACAAAGTCGTTGCAGCCTGCTGATAAAATCCTTGTTCGATCCTCTTCAAAAGCGCTGGCGGTTAGGGCAATAACTACAGTCGCCTGACCTTTCCGATTGAACTTAATCTGTTGGGTCGCCTCGTACCCATCCATGACTGGCATTTGCATATCCATCAAAATTAGGTGCGGTTGCCAACTATCCCACAAAGCAACGGCTTCTTGACCATTTTCTGCTTCACGCACCTCGAACCCCAGTGGGGAGAGCAGATAAAGCAGCAATTTACGACTTTCCCAGCGATCGTCAACAGCGAGGATGCGATAGATCGGTTGGTCAGGTGCCAAGGCGATCGCTCTCCGGGTTGACGCAGCAGTCTGAATTTCAGCAGCTTCAGCAAGCGTCACCTTGACATCAAATTTAAAAATCGTTCCTTCGCCCAAAGTACTGCTGACAGTAATATTCCCTCCCATCAGCTGCACGAATTGTCGGCTAATCGGTAAACCCAAACCCGTGCCTTCTTGAGACATTTTGCCTGTTTTTGTTTGCACAAAAGGGTCAAATAAAGTATCAAGCTCATCAGCTGTTAGGCCCGGACCTGTGTCTTGTACTTCAAAGTAGAGGGAGTAGGGACTAGGGACTAGGGAGTGAGGAGGCAAGGAAGCGCTTTTAGAAAGTTCCTCCTTGTCCTCCTTTGCCCCAGTCCCCAGTCCCCATTTCACCCGCAAGGTTACGCCTCCTGATGAAGTAAATTTGATGGCGTTTCCTAGGAGGTTAATCAAGACTTGACGCAATTTACTTTCATCAGTTTGTACATATTGGGGAAGGTCTGGTGCATAATCAAAAATCAGCTGTAATCCCTTAGATTTTGCTTTGAGTTGCAGCATTTCTTCGAGGCTGGAAAGCAGACGAAAAAGGTCAAAGCTATTTTCATTTAGTGTTATTCTGCCTGCCTCAATTTTGGACATTTCCAGCACGTCATTAATCAGGCTCAACAAATGTTCGCCACTGCGCTTAATAATTCCTAAATGGTCTTGCTGCACTGGAGTGAGGCTATTCTCATGGGCGAGTACTTGCGTAAAACCCAGGATGGCATTGAGAGGAGTTCGCAGTTCGTGGCTCATTTGGGACAGGAATTCGCTTTTGGCACGGTTGGCGCACTCGGCAGCTTCTTTTGCCTCTATCAGTTCTTGTTGGGTAGCTTTGAGATGTTCGAGGGTTTGTGATAGTTCTTGGGTACGTTCTTTGACTTGAGCTTCTAAGGTGCGATTATATCTGGCTAATAATTTCTCAGCTTGTTTGCTTTTGGTGATGTCTTTAAAGGCAGCGATCGCATACGTGATATTGCCAGATTCATCATAAATTGGTGTCCCCAAAATTTCTATAGGGATAATCTTGTTGGGACGGCGGATTTCCACATCATCCACTGTCACACTTTCCCCTTTTAATGCCTTGAGTATAGGAGAACGCTCTTTGGGGTACAGTTGCTCACTTCCAGCTAGATGGACTTGATAAGTCTCTTGCAACTGTTCTGTGGTGACTGACTCAACGATTCCTTGACCCAAAAGCTGCTGCCCAGTTTGATTGATGTAGTAGGGCTTACCGTTAACATCCGTCACAAATACACCCACTGGGATGGCATCTAGGAATTGAGCCAATCGACTCTCGCTTTCAGATAATGCCTCATTCAAGGCTTGCATTCGGGTATGACTGGCTTCTACAGCTGCCAGGGACTGTTCTAACTGCCAATTTAAACGCTGGAGTTGGACGTTTTGTTGGGTCAGTTTTTTATCCTGAAAATAGCTATTTACTGCTTCTTTTACCGTTAATTTTAAGTCTTCAGCCTGCCAAGGTTTAGCCATGTAACGATATAATGAAGCATATTTGATAGCATTCGCCACGGCTTCCAGATCGGCTTGCCCCGTCAGCATCACCTTGAGGGTTTTGGGAGAGAGCAGATGAACGCGCTTTAACAATTCATCACCCTTCATACCGGGCATAATATGGTCGGAAATAATCAAAGGGAGTTCATACCCATCCGCTAGCAATTCTTCAACTAGCTCTAAGGCTTCTTCTCCCGCTTCAGCAATTTCGATCAGAAAATCATTGCCAATCGCTTCTTTCAGTTCAGCTTTGAGGCTTCGGAGTACCGTTGCTTCATCATCAACACAGATAATTACCTGTTTGATCATAGTTTGGCTAAACCCAATTTAATAGTGTCTACTAACTCGGCTTCCGACCAAGGTTTATGTAAGCAGCGATGGAGGTTTGCCTGCTCTGTTGCCCGTTCAATTGCTGATTCATCAGCTTGCCCCGTTAGCATGATTTTAATAATGTTGGGGAATTCCTGATGGACATGCGCGAGAAACTCATCTCCCTTCATACCAGGCATTAACCAATCTGAGACAATGAGAATAATGCTGATATTTTCCTCCTTGAGTTCCTGAATTAACTCTAGAGCATCATCCGCATCTTCAGCCACTTCATAGAGATAAGCATTTCCAAATGCTTCTTTGAGTTGCGCCTTGAGACTTTCCAATACAACTCTTTCATCATCAACACATAAAATAACGGGTTTAGTCATTAGTTATTAATCCTTAGTTGTTTATCAGTGAATCCTATGCTTATTTTTTACTCGGGGAGAATCATAGGCAAATAGAAGGTAAATGTGGTTTTGCCAGGAACCGATTCAAATTCGATCTTACCCTGGTGCTTATCAATAATTTTCTTCACAATGTCAAGACCTAATCCACTACCCTCTCCAGGAGGCTTAGTGGTAAAAAATGGCTCAAATATTTTCGCTTTAATCTCTTCTGGTATCCCTTGACCACTATCAGTAATGCTAATTTTAGCCTGCTGCTCTTGAGTTGTAACATCAATGGTTAAAGTCCCTTGATAATTCATTGCTTGTAAGGCATTGTGGATGAGATTTGTCCAAACCTGGTTGAGTTCATCGGGATAACAGAACACCGGCTGTACTTCGGCATAGTTCCGAATCACATTGACGCCATGTTTGAGTTGATTTTGATAGAGGGTTAGTATAGTCTCAATTCCATCAGTCAAGTTTGCTTGCACCATTTCACCAGACTGGTCATAACGAGCGTAAGTTTTCAAGGCAAACACTACTTTTGATGCACGCTCTGTAGCCGTATTGATTATTTTTGTACCTCGTTGTAATCCGGAAAGTTTATAAGCAATTTCTAATAAATGTGAACCATTTGTTTTTTTTAAGAGGGGCAAAAAGGCGTCAATCTCGTTATAAATACCCATGTCTACTAGGGTATCGGCAAAGGTATCAGCATCTTCAATTTCTTCCGCTTCCAGCTGCCTCTTTAAGGTTCTTTTGAATTGGCGCTCTTCTTTAGCAGAGAGCGTTGATTCTTTTTGCAGTGACCTTTGCAGTAAAGCTAAGAAATTCTGCTGTTGAATAGGGGCGAGAGATTGAAGCAGCGTGGGTAACTCTTCTAGGGTTTGACTCAAGAATTTAGAAATATTTCCTGCTGAGGAGCGAATGGCTCCCAGGGGCGTATTGATTTCATGAGCAATCCCAGCAACTAGTTGTCCTAGAACCGCCATTTTTTCGGATTGAATTAGTCCTTCTTGGGTGGCTTTGAGATGGTCGAGGGCTTGTGAGAGTGCTTGGGTTCGTTCGGCAACTTGGAGTTCTAAGGTGCGATTATATTTGGCTAATAACTTCTCGGCATGTTTGCGTTCAATGGCTAATGCGACTGTCTGGGCAATTAATGCCATACCTTGCAATCTGACATCTGATAAGGGCTTGCGGGCAAACATTGCCATAACGCCGACTAATTTATTCCCAACTAACAGGGGATAGCCAGCAAAAGCGACCATCCCTTCTTGCTGCGCCCATTCTTTATTCGTGACACGGGGATCGCTGAGGACATCATTGGTTAAGTGAGGCTGTTTTTCTTGTGCAATTAGACCAATTTTGAATTGACCCACAGCTATTCGACCATGTTGGCCATCCAAATGGGTATATAGTCCGGAACTCGCTTGCAGTTCTAGGACATTATCGACCTCATTGAGTAACCAAATCCGGGCAAAAACCGCGTCAAGACGTTCAACCATCGCATCTGTAAAACGGTGGAGAATATCTTGTAGGGTTGTTTCTTGGGTCAATGCTAGTCCTACATCCGCACCAAATAGAGCTATCTTAGTTTGTTCTGCTAAATTCTCTTCTGCTTGTTTGTGTTCGGTGATGTCAGCAAAAGCAGCGATCGCATAAGCAACATTGCCTTGGGAATCGTAGATTGGAGTTCCCCAAGTCTCTATGGGGATAATCTTATCGGGTTGATGGATTTCAATATCATCAGCCTTGACACTTTCGCCTTGCAAAGCACGCACGATTGGTAAGTCAACCAAAGGGTACAGGCGATCGGTTCGGGCAATATAGAGTTGGTAAACTCCCGGCAATGGCTCAGACATCGCTGCTGGTACAAGTCCTTTCCCAAGTAACTCGATCGCCTTCTGATTGAAATAGTAGGGCTTACCGTTAGCATCTAGCACTGCCACACCCACCGGCATGGCGTCTAGAAATTGAGTTAGCCTCCTCTCAGTTTCGGATAACGCTTCATT
>DATNQP010000017.1:0-3459 GCA_036703965.1 Leptolyngbyaceae cyanobacterium | reverse complement strand
ACTGTGGTATGAATCTGCTGACGCCCCGGTGGCAATTCATCAATCTGACTAACATCCAAGTCTCCGTGCAACGTCAGTGCTAGCGTCCTGGGAATTGGCGTTGCTGTCATTGTCAGGACGTGAGGAGACTGACCCTTTTGCTGTAAACGCGCTCGTTGCTGCACGCCAAAGCGATGTTGCTCGTCAATTACCACTAAACCTAGCCTCTGGAAGTTCACAGGGTCTTGAATTAAGGCATGAGTCCCCACGAGAAGCGGTAATTCACCTGTTTCTAGTTGAGCATGAATTTCACGACGTTTTTTCGCTGTCGTGGAACCTGTCAACAGTTCTACTGGCAGATGTAGGAGGTTGAACCAGCTGACTAGCTTACGATAATGCTGTTCTGCTAGTACCTCAGTAGGAGCCATCAGCGCCGCTTGGTAACCGGATTGAATTGCCGCGAGGATGGCGACTACGCCAACAACCGTTTTCCCCGAACCAACATCCCCTTGCACTAACCGATTCATCGGCGTGGATGATTGTAAGTCGTTGAGGATGTCGTTAATTACTCTAGTTTGAGCATTTGTCAGCTCAAAGGGGAGTAGCTGATTGAATTGGTCGATTAGTTTACCAGTGCGAGCGAGGACAGCACTGTTCTGTATGTGCTTTTGAGCCTGACGACGCTGGAGAAACCCTAACTGTAAGTAGAAAAACTCATCAAAAACTAATCGGCGTCGGGCGGCAGCTAGGGTGTCGCTGTCTGCTGGAAAATGAATATTAGCGATCGCATCCTTCACCTTCATTAACCCATACTGCTCTCGCAAAACCGCTGGGAGTGCGTCTTTGAGTAGGGATGCGTAGGGAAGGGCAGCAATTACAGCCTGTCTCACCAAATCCGCCGGTACACCCTCTGTTAGAGGATACACTGGCACGACTCGACCAATTTTAATCGAGTCAATGCTACCCCCAGCACTGTCTAAAACTTCCAGTTCTGGGTCTTCCAGGGTCACACCATACTTATTCTTCTTCACCAAACCAGACCCAGCAACCACTGAGCCAGCCGGATACCTGCGCTTTTGTTGCTCCTGCCAACCGCGATTACCGTAGCGAGTGCCCGCGAAAAAACGATTGAGCTTAATCTGACCCGTTGCGTCTTGAAGCAGTAGCTCGAAAATCGTTAATTTCTTATTTTTAGGGCTAGTGAAGCAGTTACAGCGCTTCACTGTTCCCACAATTGTGACTGTCTCGCCAGCTTCTAGGTTACGGATATTGACTTGACGGGCATAATCAATGTGGTCGCGGGGGTAGTAGTAGAGGATATCTCGTACTGTAGTTAAACCGAGACGTGCTAAATATCCACTTTTTCTTGTGCCGACTTCCTCTAACTGACTTAGTGGTTTATCGAGGGTAAGGCTACGGTTTTCCATCACCCCACTGTTGGATTGAACTAGGGGTGTCGTTCGAGGGGATTTGACTTTCGGCGGTTCTGACGCACGTTCACCCTCAGTTGAGCGGCGTTGAGTTTCCTGCTGTAGCTGTTGAAGAAAGCGGCGGGTTTCTGCTACTAGATGTTGCCGTTGTTGAGATGTCATCTGAGGATAACGGGCAAAATCAGTGGCGATTTCTTGCCACTGGCGTCGCTCAGTTGGCATTAGAGCATCAGGAGTTTTGCCAAAACTAAGGCAGAGGAACTCACTAAAGCGGTACTGGTTGCCCACTAAGTCAGTAAAACCCTTATCAGCTTCTACTGAAAGGGCTTTCTGCAATCGCACCCAATCTGGTGATTCTGCTGCCACAACTTCCCCCTGTCGCGATAGAAGTTGTTAGTTGTTAGTGGTGAATATTACTAACAACCAACAACTAATAACTAATCCTCAAACCAGCTTGAACGCCATGCGGATTCAGCTTGAGCAACAGACCGCTCTCGCTGTTTTTTGTGATAATCCCGTTGGATGGTAGTCACCCTGGCTGTAAGCTTCCGAATTTGATTGCGCCCAGCACTCAAGCTAGGGTCAGCAAACTCAACCTCTGACAAGCGCAGGTTAATGGCAATGATGCGTGTTAGGGTCGATTCTTCTAAATCACCATCATTATCTGTTTCCATCAACAAGTTTAAGAGATTGGGTGAGCTGCCTGTTGCGGATTCAGCAGATGCCTCGACTTTGGCGGCAGCTTCTAAGACGGCTGCTGGCAACTTATCTGGTATAATCCCGGTTTGTTGTAATAGACGGTTGGTTTGTAGAGAGAGGGTTTGCAGGGTTTGCGCGATCGCTTCCTCCAATTGCTCCTGCCACTGCACCAACTGCTCTGGTTTAGTCGGCAGATTCCTCGTCATGGCAACCGTTTCTGAAGCCTCAGGTGGGGGATTTGAATCTCCTGTGTTCTCAAAAGATTCAGACAACTGTTCTTGAGGGGTTTCCTGCGGTTGCTCGCTATTGACTGGCAATTCCTCAGGAGTTGGCTCAAGTGTGTCTGTTGCTTCTGTCTCAGTTGAATTTTTCGATTGCTCTAGGTGTGAGAGCAACTGTTCTTGAGCTTTTCTCCCCAACCGCCGCAGTGATTGCTGCAACTTTTGCCGTTGATTAAAAGACAAACTTAAGAAAGACTCAGGATACCCGTGAGTACAAACCTGATAGCTTGCCAGAACGAGCTGCTTGCACACGGCTTGACCCAGTAACGTTAGATACTGAGAGTAAGTACTGTAAAGTTCTGTAGCTAAAAGCGCGATCGCTTCTTCCAGCGCCGCCAAATCTTGTTCAATTCGCTCAACTGCTCTCGCCATACCGTCTGATCACTACCTAGTTGGAGAATACCAAGGTATGCTCCTCTTACAGGATAACGACTCAAAATAATGACAGGTCAACCATATTTTGATTAACCTGTCCTCAATTTCAGTCTTCTTTTGCCTTTTTCCTCCCCCTGTTACAAGGTAGGGTAATGGGGAGGATTGCCTTTCACCTGAGTTATTTGCTACCCATTTGTGCTGCAACTTCCTCAGCAAAGTTGCTTTCTTCCTTTTCTATGCCTTCACCCAGTACAAAGCGGGAGAAGCGACGTACTTGGATGTTTTCACCCAATTGAGAAATCGCTTGCTTCACCAACTCTTCCACTGAGATACTTTGGTCACGAATGTAGGGTTGATCCATTAAAGATAATTCTTTCAGGCGTTTTTCGATCCGACCCTGAACAATCTTCTCTTTAATGTTCTCTGGTTTGCCTCCCAGGTCATCCCGTCCCATTTCGATGTCCTTTTCTTTTTGGGCAACGTCTTTGGGGATGTCATCTACCTTCACGTACTCGACGTTGGGACAAGCTGCAATCTGCATTGCAATGTTTCTTGCCAGTTTTTGGAACTCTTCGCGACGGGCAACAAAATCCGTTTCGCAGTTCACTTCAACCAGAACGCCAACTCTACCGCCAGTATGGATGTAGCTATCTACAATGCCTTCAGCCGCCACACGCCCGGATTTTTTCTCTGCG
>DATNQP010000016.1:0-4187 GCA_036703965.1 Leptolyngbyaceae cyanobacterium | reverse complement strand
AGGCACAGAGGCATGAACCAATGTTAAAAGAGGACCTGCCTGTTCGGTGCCATTCACGGCTAGGTCGCTGTGGCACAGGTAAATCCGCTCACCGGCACGTCCCAATAAGTCTCGCAAAATCCGCTGCAACCGCTCGTCATCCGCATTAATTTTATCTTCCTCCGTCCAGGGGCGTCCTGACCATTCTTTGAGAAATAGGTTCGCGGCGAAAAGAGTGGCAGCACCACCACTGAGCCAGAGGGAGGAACCTGCATCGAGCCAGAAGTGCCAACGGTGAAAGCGGCGGCTGGCGCGGTATTGAAAGATGGTTGCCAAAGTGACGGAACCAGTAGCAGCGGGTGATAGGCGGCGGACGGGGTAGGGATTGGCTGTAACGGTGCCACGACGCAGCAGCTGAATGAAGTGGGCAATGGTTTGGGTTGAAGGTTGAGGGTTAGGAGGTTGAAGATTAGAAGGTTGAGAGTTATCTTCTAAACCTTCAACTTTTAAGCTGCTAACTTTTAACTCTTCTTTTAACCGGCCAACCTTCAACTCTTGACGCAGGCGTCCATCTACTTCCCAATAGTGTTGAGCGGTTTCCATGAGTTCCCGCAGTGCTGATAGTTGGTCATAGGGTAGGTGGCTACCATTCCACAAAAATTTCTGAATCGCTCGGTCGAGAACGGCAATGCAGGAGGGGATAAGACGCTGTTCTTGTTGCGATCGCTGTATGTCCAACCATTGCACAATCTCTGTATAAGCTGTTGTCGCACGATGCCCCAATCTGTCCCAACGGGGAAAAGAGTCTACTGGTAGTAAGTGGGGTTGTTCAGGGTCGGGGGAATAGCAGTAGTCTGCTAATAAACCTGCACGGACAGGGTCAATGCTGGGACTGAGGGAAGACGTTGAAGGTTGTTCGCCAAGCGTTCCCCGAAGGGGTAGGTTAGAAGGTTGAGGGTTAGAATTTTCAACGTCCAACTCTCTTACCTCTTGCTTCTGACTCAGGACAACTAACATTTCGGCGATCGCATCTCGGTCTACTAAACGCCCTAATCCCGGATAAACCAGTGCCAAGAGCGTCAGCAGTGCCCGAATTATAGGGGAGCTAATCAGGGGGCGCTGGTCGTTGAGGGGTTCTACGGCTATGCCTTGCTTGGTGAGTATATCTGTAAGAACGTAGCGGGCGATCGCATCTAATCCAGGGGCGATTACTGCAATCTCTCCCGGTTGGACTTTCCCGGACTTTACGCCTTCAATAATCACCTCAGCTGTCTGACGCAATAGTGCGGCGCGGGAGGTGGTTTGGATAGACTGTAAAGACTCCGGTAGACTGCTAAGAAACATAGGGTCGAGTAACGGTTGAAGGTGAGAACTCTCAACCGGCAATCCACCAACATTCAATTCTTCCAAGACACCTGCCAAAGAGCCGCTGGGTGGGGTATCCAAGCTTTCTACCTGGCAGCGTGCCGCCAAACCCTCAAGATAATTGGGGTCAGCATTAAGACCTAAGCGTACCTTCCCATCAGGATTGTAGGTAAAGGCTCCAACGGCTCCTCGATCTAATAGGTAGTCGAATAAATCGCGTGCGATCGCTGGATAATCATCTAGATCATCCGCCAACACCGCCTGATACCGCTGCCTCAAATGCTCCTGATACGTCGAGTCTGGCAACAGCTCACGCCAATAAAGCTCGCAAATAATTCCGTAAGTCAGTAATCCCCGATCCAGACACCAACGCCGCCAGTCCAAGAGTAGTTTTCCTATGTTTTCCCAAAGTTCCGGTGTCCTCCCCTCCTCAAGGATGCCTTCCTCAAGAATGCTGGGAATGTCCTCAATTGGTGTGCCACTCACTGCCGCCAACTGCAACAAGTCCAGGATGCGGCGCACTCTGGCGTGCTCATTTGCCCCTGGTAGCTCTTGGCTCCACTTTTCTAGCTCTGAGTGCCACAGCTGGGTTGCTAGCTCCTGCTCCGTTTCTGGGCGCAGTCGTAGCGGAAATTGGGCTTTGAGATTCAACCGCTGGAGTAACAGCGGCCAAAAGAGCATCACCTCATCCTGAAAAAAACCTAAAGGCGTCTTAGAAAGAACCGGATACCGCCCTTGGATTGCCGTTGTCAGTTGCTGTGCTAAATCACGCCGATTATCGTCGTTAGCCGCAAAAACTAAAATTGCTGGCGCTATTCTACGGTCACGACGGCTTCTTTGAGAGATAGGGCGAGAAATTTGGTTTGGCTTGCCCAGTCCCCCTTCAATCCACTGGCAAAACTGATTTACAAGGCGAGTTGTCTTGCCGCTGCGAGTTGACCCAGTTATCCAGAGCGAATCAAGACGCACAAATTCTCCTTTGGCTAATCTGTTAACATACCACGTAAAGTGGATTGAATCGTTTTGGCAGCCCAGGGTGCCAGAACAGAGTGGTAGTACTTTCTCGTGTGAAACTAGCTGCTTCAATGAATCTCAACGGTATCTTACGCACTGCTAATCAATGGTTCTCCGATACACCGGAGAGAGCCTTAGACCAAGCCTACAAAGCGGCTTTAATGATTAAGGCGATTGAAGATGAGCATTTTAATGGCAAAAAAATATCTGCTAATTCCAGCGACTACACTGATAGCGTCATCTCCTATTTTGAGGCTGACTTGAAAAAATACTTAAAGACTGTCAAGGTTCGATTGGCAGAATTTAAGAGCAGTCGCTCCGTTTTCACCAACTCTCAGCCAAAAATGATTAGCACGACTAGTGTCGATGCAATCAAGAACCCCGCCCGATACTACCCCCTAGAACTTAACGAAAAACAGTCGATTATTGTTGAGAAGTTAAATTTCATTGATGCAATTATATCAAAATATTCAGAAAACAAAAAGACTGAATATTCTGCTTCTTTGGTGCCGGTTTCCCAAACTCAAATCAAGCCAGTTATTCAATCTGATTCTAATCAACTGGTTACCAATAATTCAAATGGTCAACCCGAGTCTTTGAAGAAAAACCTAATATCCCGAAATGATGTTGTCACCAATCTTGAGACAGTATCGGATAAAACGGGTGTATTGCCGCGTTCAATTCTAAGAACAGTGAATAGAATTCAGCGAGAATTAGATCCAAAAGCAGAAGAAGAAGTTGTTAAAAACTTTCGTAACTCTAAACTTAAAACTATAATTTCTTTTAAGTTTTTATTGACCTTAATTATTGTTCCAATTTTAACTCATCAGGTTTCCAAAACGTTTTTTATAGGTCCGGTCATTGACCATTTTAAAGGGGGCAGCGAAACCCCTATTTTTTTGAATTTTAATATGGAGGAAGAGGCTTTATCAGAGTTACAGAGATTTGAAGAAAGACTGCGATTTGAGAGCTTACTGGGTTTTGCACCTAAGTTATCTTCTGAGCAGACGGAAGAAAAGATTAAAGACAAAGCCGTTGAACTTGCAGAGGAATATCATGATCAAGGTATCAATGCCATCAAAAATATTTTTGCAGACCTACTCTCACTAGCGAGTTTTGGCTTAGTTATCTTCTACAGTAGGCAAGATATTGTTATCTTAAAATCATTCATAGATGATATTGTCTATGGTCTGAGTGATAGCGCCAAGGCTTTCATCATCATTTTATTTACCGATATGTTCGTAGGATTTCACTCACCCCACGGATGGGAAGTCATCCTCGAAGGAGTCGCAAGACATCTGGGCTTACCAGAAAATCATGCTTTTATATTTTTGTTTATTGCTACATTCCCAGTTATTTTGGATTCTGTGATTAAGTATTGGATTTTCCGTTACCTGAATCGGATATCTCCTTCTGCGGTGGCTACTTATCGAAACATGAATGAGTAAGGTATCCAATTCAACCTTGCTCAGTGAAATAAATATGCTAACTAGATAGCCATAATTAAACGTCGGGTGGGCATCGCTAACTATCATCCCTAGCATTTATTTCTAGTTTAAGATTACTGAAAACTTTCCAGCATGAGAGGGTTTATTATCCGATTTTTATTTTTGACCCATGTGACAACTAATGGAGTCAGCATTTTCTCGGAAGAGTTCAACAATACTCTCACGAATCAAAATTTCCATGCACACCTTCTCTTCTAAGGAACTATATAGAGACTTAGGGTTGCTGGGGAGTTCTTGATCTTCTTCCAGAATGGCATAGTAACTGGGGAGTTGGTTGACTACATGGAGAATTAGCTTTTGCCGCAATTCTGGAATAGAAAA
>DATNQP010000015.1:0-3146 GCA_036703965.1 Leptolyngbyaceae cyanobacterium | reverse complement strand
GATCGATACTACCTCTGCTATTCTCAACTCTACCGGTGGTAACAATGGCGGCGCTATCACTCTCCAAGCCCCTGGTAACATTAATACCGGTCAAATCGGCGTCATTCTCAATAGTGGATTCAACCTTGATAGCGGCAGTCTTAGCATTACTAGCACGGGCGGTAACATCGATACCAGCGCCGGTACGTTGTTTACTGCTTCTGCCCTTGGCAATGGCGGCGATATCGCTCTCAATGCCCCGGCTGGAAGTATTACTGTAGGTAATCTCAACGCCGTTTCTTTGTCTAGCACTGGTGGATTGATTGACCTGATCGCTGGTGGCAACATCACTCTCGCTGGAAATATAGAGACCAACCAACAAAGCATTATCTTCAACAGTCCAGTAAACCTACGTCCGGTGAACCCAGATGGGACTGTTTCGGTCAACATTTCCGGCACGGGTGACATTATTTTTAACAACACGGTTGACGGTA
Organism: Leptolyngbyaceae cyanobacterium; assembly: GCA_036703965.1. GTDB lineage: Bacteria > Cyanobacteriota > Cyanobacteriia > Cyanobacteriales > Coleofasciculaceae > DATNQP01. The sequence continues at coordinate 2,673 of DATNQP010000015.1, read as the reverse complement.
CTTATAATCTGAGTCTCAACCCTGAGAGCGGCATCGTTCAGTTTAATAATCTTGTCGGGGGTTCGACAGCTCTGAACAATTTGCGCGTCCAAGGTGACATCACCACCACTAACCCAGCCGGTATAAACATCAGGACAGTCAATAACATCGAAACGGGCGTTATCAACTCCTCGTCCTCTGGCAATGGCAGCAATATTAACCTTAATGCTGGTAGCGATATTACCGTTAGCCAAATCAATGCTCAGAGCATCGATAGTGGTAGGGGAGGAAATGTTGAGATTACCACTAACAATTTCTTCCAGGCTACAAGCTCTTTTGCAGATCGCAATGGCGTAGAAGCAAGCATTTCCACGGCTGGAGGGACAGACGGTGGCACAATCATTATCCGCCACGGGGGTGGAGGCGTGACTCCCTTTATTGTGGGCAATGCAACGACGAACGGAACCCAAGGAGCCATTACTAGAGGGAATGCTGCATCCGAACAGACAATTTTTCCCACCCAAGAATATCTCTACACTCACATACAAGATAGCGATCGCATTCAGATCATCTCCGTTACCCCTCCACCATCAGCCCTACCCGATCCACTACCGCTCCCAGAGCCAATCCCACTTCCAGACCCAATACGACTTCCAGACCCAATACGACCTCCAGACCCAATACCGTTCTCAGAGGCAATACCATTTCCAGAGCCAATACTACTTCCAGGGCGAGGTACAAACCCACTAGAGTCTTTAGCCATTCTGGTTGGGGATACTCTCAACGCTGAAACCCAGAGCGAGCAAGACCCTAGAACTGGAACTTACAACTTTACTTGGCAGCTTCACGACCAAAGTAATTTATCGATAAATGTTGATAGTCCACTAACTGTTGGTCGAATTGACAAACTCTTTGAAGATGAATACGAGAAATACTTTAGAGAAAATCTTACCGATCAACTCGTCACAACCGAAAGCCTTCAAGACACGTTAAAGACTATCGAGAGTCAAAGTGGCAAGAGTCCTGTTGTTATCTATGCGCGATCGCTCCCTAACCAATTGGAACTGGTGTTAGTCCGTCCTGAAGGTCCTCCTATCGGCAAAGTCATCCCAGAAGCGAATGCTGCTGCCCTACAGAAGACCTTAGCCGAGTTCCGCAACACCGTCAGCCGTCCCCTACGTTCCAAAGCCTACCTCGATCCTGCACAACAGCTCTATAACTGGATGATTGCCCCCCTCGAATCTGACTTAAAAGCCCTAGGCATTGACACCCTAATCTTTTGCATGGATGGCGGTTTACGCTCGATACCCATGGCAGCGCTGCACGATGGCAAGCAATTTCTTGTGGAAAACTACTCTATTGGCTCCATCCCCAGTGTCAGTCTTACTAATACCCGCTACAACCCTGTCAAGGATGCCCAAGTTCTGGCAATGGGAGCCTCTAAATTTCAGCAACTGCCACCCTTACCTGCGGTGCCAGTTGAGTTGGATGTGATTACCCAGCAGGTGTGGAAGGGGAAATCTTTCCTCAATGAAGAATTCACTCTGAATAATCTCAAGTCGCAGCGTCAGCCGTATGGCATCATCCACCTAGCGACTCACGCCGACTTTCAAGCAGGAGACTCCAGTAACTCCTACATTCAGCTAGGAGACACTCAACTCAAGATGAACCAACTACGGCAACTGCGCTGGAATCAGCCGCCCCAAATCGAGCTATTGGTCTTGAGTGCCTGTCGCACTGCTCTAGGGGATGTAGACGCGGAGTTGGGGTTTGGCGGCCTAGCTGTGCAGGCGGGAGTCAAATCAGCCCTTGCAAGTCTTTGGTCTGTCAGTGATGGCGGCACCCTGGCGCTGATGAGTGAATTTTATCGGCAATTGAGTCAACCCGAGGTGACAATCAAAGCTGAGGCACTGCGACGAGCGCAAATTGCCATGCTGCGGGGGCAGTTGCGTTTGGAAGAGGGTCAGCTGCGCGGACCTGGGTTTCGCAGCTCAATTGCTCTGCCGCCTGAGGTGGCAGAAAATCAAAATTTCTCCCATCCCTACTACTGGGCAGCTTTCACGATGATTGGTAGCCCGTGGTAGTTCTCATTATTGGTAGACCAGTTTTCCCTAACGTGCCAAAAACCAACAACTGACAACGACTCAAAGCCAATCTTGAGACGCTTGAGCTTCCGCTTGGACTAATGTTTCTCGCAACTGTTTCCAATCTATTTGGGTAACTGGGGTATCTTGAAGGAGGTGACCGCCCTGCAAATACAGCACCCTGCTACAAAATAGCTGAGCTATATCCAGCTGATGATTGACCATCAGAATCGTGATTTTATCTTTCAAAGCCAAGTCAGCTAAGATGCGGAGGATGTAAGATGCTGTTCCAGCATCTAGAGCGGAAGTTGGCTCATCAAGTAATAAGATTTTTGGTTGCATGACCAAGGCACGCGCGATCGCAACTAACTGTCGTTGTCCCACAGAAAGTTGTAACTCCGTTCGCTCTAGCCAGTCAAAGGGAATGTGCAACTTCTCCCTATAGACATCCACGCGTTCCTGAATTTGCCGTTGAGGCAGTTGTTGTAACGTTAGGGGATAGGCTAGAGCCTGCTGGACTGTCATACCCAACAGTTTCGGTTCTTGAGGAACCAGCATCACCTGCTGCCGCAACTGGAGGACGGGAATTTTCCGGTAGTCTTGATTTTCT
>DATNQP010000014.1:0-5608 GCA_036703965.1 Leptolyngbyaceae cyanobacterium | reverse complement strand
TTGTTTTAAGACTTTCAGGATTTTGGGTGTTGCCCCTATGTAGGCTTCATAAACCTTACCGAAGCCACTGGTGTCGCTCAGCAGGCGCATCACCTGATAGCGCCCTTGAAGTAACAACTCTGAGCCGCAATTGCGACAAATGGGATTGTTGGCGTTGGCTGGATCATTTGGCTGAGGGCAGCTGGGATTGATACAGTAGCTCATGGCTAGCTACATAATTGTTGTATCCCCAATAATATGCTGGGGATTGTTAATCATCTACTCAAAGAAATATAAAAAAAGCTTGATGCTACTGGATGGCCACCCCAGGGGATTTGACTGATGTTGCGGAACATTGCTGTGCCTCTCTTGTGGCACTCAAGGTTAGTAAGTTCGTTGGAGAGGTGGAGCTAACCTTAAATGTTAAAGAAACTTCATAAAAAGTTGTGTTGAAACTGCTAAGGTGTAAAAAAGCGTTTCAAAAAAGCTCAGTTAAGTAAATATTTATGATCGGCGTTGCTGCCTCAGACTTGCAACCACCTCAGTGCTACCAGCTTTACAATAGTGCCCCCTTCTGGCAACAACTGACAGTATTCTGCGACTTTGATGGTCCTATTGTTGATGTCTCCAGGCGCTACTATACGACCTACCAGTTAGGACTAGCTGATACCAGGGCTTTTTACCAAGCTGAAGGTATTACCTTGCCTATCCAGGTGCTCAAGAAACATCAGTTCTGGCAAATGAAGCAAAACCGCGTTCCTGATGTAGAAATTGCGATGCGCTCAGGTTTGCAAGGAGAGCAAATCGATTTCTTTTTGGGGCGCGTAATCGAGATTGTGAATAAGCCTGCCTTATTGAAAGAAGATAAGCTCCAACCGGGAGTGAGTTGGGCATTACCGTTGCTGCATTCTCAGGGGGTGCGGTTGGTGTTAGTAACATTGCGTTCGGGGTCACAAGCCACACAAATCTTGAGAAATTATGGTTTGACTCGTCTGTTTAGTGGCATTTATGGAAGTTCCGATCGCGATGCGGCCTATCAAAACCAGGCAGAGTTGAAAACACAACTTCTAGAAAAAGCGATCGCTGAGCAATCTCTGCTCGCTGGACGTGCCATATCAGCCTGGATGGTGGGCGATACAGAAGCCGACCTCCTGGCAGGGCAGGCGCTCTCGATTCCTACCATAGCTCTTACCTGCGGCATTCGCAGTCACTTTTACCTCAAGCAATTCCAGCCGACTTGTATTCACAGTGACCTGCTTGCTGCTGCCCATTACCTGGTAGACAGGATTAAGACCCTTCGACGGTAGAGAATACAGAGTTAGTCCCAACAAATACCAGACAAAAAGCTTACAGCAAATTTTAGGAAGATTGATCGATTAAATTTATCTGCTCCCACCACCGATTGAGCGGGTAGTAAAGTACCGGTGCCCAGAGGCTACTAAGAATCGCGCTTGAGAGAGCAATGCGCTGGTGGTCAGTCCAAATTTCCGCCAGGTTGCGATCGCCAATGAAACTATACTGAATGGCGGACACCGTCTCTCCAACAACCGCCATGCCAAAGACAATCAACGCCACCGAAATAAAATCTTCCTGAATATACCGCTGCTTCTGAATCCGAGCCGTCAAGATTCCCACGAAGGCAAGACTTAAGACATGAGTCGGGTGAGGGGAAGTCATGCCATCTTGAATTAATCCCAGTGCTAAGCCCGCTAACGCTCCCTGAAGAGCTGTACGTTTGAGGCTCCAGGCAACCACCCAAATCAACAGCCAGTTTGGGGCAATTCCTAGTAATTCCATCCCTGGTAAACGTGCCGGTAAGACTATCAAGCAGAGAATGACTGAACCAACAGTCACTACCCAATTGAAAGCTTGACGAGTCCAATGTGAAAGCTGAGAAATGTTAGTAATTGCTAATTGTGTGCGCTTCACGCTTGCTTCGCAACATTGCTAATTGTTCATGTCTATTAGCTATTAGCCATTAGTCAAGGACTATTGACTAAAGATCGTTCATTCAGGATAAACAACTACCCATTCCAGGTAACTAACTGGTGCCGTCAGCTCAATGACTGCCTCTGGAGCTGGACTTTTGTCGAGATTTACGGACTCCACACGTCCTAACGGCAATCCGGAGGGGAAAAGTTGGCTTACAGGCGAAGTTGCTACAACATCACCCCGACGAACATCCGGTACTTTATCAAAAAACTGCAATACAGCCTGATTAGACCCTTGTCCCCGCATGAAACCCATGCTTCGACTACGACTGATCACAGCCCCGACCTTACTGGTGGCATCACTGATTAGCAAGACACGACTACTATTGTGTGTCACACTAACAATCCGACCCACTAAACCGCCAGGTCCCATCACAATAAAGCCGACCTTAATGCCATCTTGACTCCCTCGACCTAGAGTTACCTGTTGCCACCAGTGGTCAGCGCTACGCCCCACAATTGGAGCACCGATCCCTTGCTTTTTCTGGCTTTTGGTATAATCCAGCAGCTCTTTTAGCTTCTGGTTTTGGCTTTCAAGTTCGACTAACCGCTCTTGCAGTTCATGGACTCTCGCATTTGTAAGGCGCTCTTCTTTGGTGGGGCCCGATTGAAACGGACGACTCAGCAGTTGATAAGCCTCAAAGAGTGCCGCTCCCTGAGTTTGGCGAACCAACCAAGCAGCACTCAGAGTTACTCCCCCCAGTACCATTGCTACCCCATGTTTGTCCCACCAGCGACGCAGTATAAACATAGCTTATCTCTCAACGACCAGCTTTTGGCTGATGCGTGGGTTCCGGTAGCATAGGTAGACAAAGATTTTGGTTCATGTGGATCAAAACAACACTCCTCAAGGCTAATACTTAAATAGCTGACCCTATAAATGGCGGGAACGTCCACTGAATACCCGCTCTAACTGTTTGAAATTCTCCAGAACTCGACCGGTTCCCAAAACAACGCAGCTCAGTGGATCTGCTGCTACATGGGTGACAATGCCAGTTTCATGGCTGATCAGCGTATCCAACCCTTTCAATAGAGCGCCGCCCCCTGCCAGCATAATGCCTCGGTCGATAATATCAGCCGCTAGCTCCGGAGGAGTCCGCTCTAGCGTCCGTTTAACGGCGTCAACAATCACTGAAAGAGGTTCCGACATACTTTCACGAATCTCCGGTCCCTTGATGGTCACGGTTCGCGGCAGACCAGAGAGCAGGTGCAAGCCCCGCACCTCTAAGTTGACCTCATCATCATGAGTTGGATAGGCTGAACCAATCTGAATTTTGATTTCTTCAGCCGTGCGCTCTCCAATTACCAGGTTATGAACTTTTTTCATATAGTGAGTAATGGATTCACTCAGTTCATCTCCAGCAACACGCACGGATTCACTCAGAACTGTCCCCTGCAAACTGAGCACAGCAACTTCGGTCGTGCCGCCCCCAATATCAATGATCATGTTGCCAGTTGGCTCTGCAACGGGTAATCCAGCTCCAATCGCTGCTGCCACCGGCTCATCAATTAAATAGACATCTCTGGCACCCGCTTGAGATGCTGCTTCCATTACCGCCCGTCGTTCGACGCCAGTAACACCACTGGGAATGCCAATGACAATCCGAGGTGATACTAAAGTTCTGCCTTCGTGGACCCGCCGGATAAAGTGCTTAAGCATCAATTCTGCGGTATCGAAGTCGGCAATGACACCATCGCGGAGGGGGCGAAGGGCAACCACATTACCTGGGGTTCTGCCCAACATTTTTTTAGCATCCTCACCTACCGCTAGGGGAACTTTTAAATCTTGGTCCATGGCGACAACAGAAGGCTCTTGTAGCACAATGCCTTTGCCGGATACATATACTAAAGTGTTAGCAGTACCCAGGTCTATACCCATGTCCCTTGATAGGGAAAAGCGACTGAAAAGACCCACTCGTTTCTACGCCCCCAAAGTCAAATATTGCTGTGTATGACCGAAATGTAACTGAACCGTAACCGATGTGGATTCTATTACGTTTTCTATGCTGAGTCTAGTGAGGTAGAGCAATTCATTATTGCCAATCCTCAATAACTAAGCTGAAACTATCATTCAGGCGATAGAATCCCTCATCCGGAGAAAGTTAAGTTGAGTATACTCGTTCCTTACTTTAAGTTTTAGTTGCTCAAGTAGAGCTAGCAGTTAATCAAGATTTGCCCTTGTTCGCTAAAGTAGATCCATACAATAAGTACACATGTACTAATAACTATGACTCTCAATGTTGTTAATCTAGTCGGTCGCGTGGGTGGAGACCCAGATGTCAAGTATTTTGAGTCTGGTAGTGTCAAGTGTAACCTGACGCTAGCAGTAAACCGTCGGAGTCGCAATAACGATCAGCCTGACTGGTTCAACTTAGAGCTATGGGGCAAGACGGCGGAAGTAGCGGCGAACTATGTACGAAAAGGCAGTTTGATTGGCGTGCAAGGTGCTTTAAAGATTGAGACTTGGAGCGATCGCGCGACGGGAGCAAATCGATCAAAGCCTGTCATTAAAGTGGATCGACTAGATTTATTAGGTTCCAAGCGAGATACAGACCCCAGTGCTGTGGATGACTATGGCGACACAGAGTTTTAAGTAAGCTCATCCCCCGACTGAAGGACTAGGGATTAGGTAAGAATTACCTAATCCCTCACCCCTAACTAGTAGCTAATTTGCAGCGTTACTGACGCCTGTACATCCTGCTCACCGCCAATTACTGGAGTATCAGCAGCTTGACTGGCTAAAGCTGCTCTCTCCAAAAAGGGCATGGGTGGAGGTGGCGTCGCGTTATTGATTTGAATGCTGACGATGTCTTTACGGGTGAGAGTTAGGCTATCTAAAACGGCATCCGCTTGGCTTTGAGCATCCTGGGTAGCTTCACGTAGAGCCTGTTTTTGAGCTGCTGCGATCGCCTCATCAGAGGCAGTAAAGCTCACACCATCAATCCGCGTGGCTCCCGCCTTGACAGCATCATCCAAGAGCGTACCCGCTTCCTCTGTGGGAATGCGAAAACTCACCGTATTAGTTGCCGAATAACTTGTGAGGCGTTGCACGTTGTTTTCGTAACTATAAATCGGGTTAAGCCGGATGCCAGTAGTTTCCAATTTTTCCACATTGCGCGATCGCAGCAACTCCACGACAGCAGATGAACGCTTTGCCACTTCCTGCTGGACACTCGTAGCCGATTGACCTTGGACTTCAACCCCTAGTTGCACTTGAGTCTTCGTCGTAGCAATAGATTCAACCCCACGACCTGTCACCGTAACGGTTCGTAGCAGTTTCTCTTGGGCAAGCGCTGGGCTGGTCAACGTTAAACTGAGTAGACTGACTGCGAAAAATATCGCTGGAGTAGGACTTAGCCTCTGTCTCAGACTTTGCTGACCGGATTTTGCTGTAGAACGAAATGAAAAACTTTGATTCATAAAATTCAAGTTCTCCTCACTTGGAAATAGCGCCCCTCTGGTGCTCAGACGGCGTGGAATGTTCTTAATCTGCCACGGTAAGCTGTGAGAAACTCTTGGCGTTACTTTTTTAGCAACCTAGCCACCGACGCCATAGTCACTTAGGCAGGAGAGCAAACAATGAGCTACTGGCTGCTGAAAAGCGAGCCACAGGATTACTCTTACGCAGATTTAGAGCA
>DATNQP010000013.1:0-7552 GCA_036703965.1 Leptolyngbyaceae cyanobacterium | reverse complement strand
TCGCAAGGGTTACTGCCGCATCTTTGCACGCTTTCCCTTCAAGTTTCCCTCCAAAATACCTGCCTTGTTCATGAAGCTGACGCCGCGCTGGTTGTCTCACATCGGGCAGAACGCCGTTTTGGAAGATGACCAAATTTTCCTACATCACCAGGAGCGTTATCTTGAGCAGTCTGGTGGCAGCGCTAACTTTGCCAAGGCATTCTACCTGCCAACTTATGCAGACCGCTATGTAATTGAGTTGCGCTCTTGGGTGAACAAGTACAGCGGTGACGCGTTTCCAGGGGCAACTTTGCCACCAAGATTGCCGAGGGAAAAGCTGCTGGATCGGTACTACTCGCACACACTCAAGTGTTCTAGCTGCTCAAAAGCGCTAGCCAATATCAGGCGCGTCAGAATGGGATGCGCCGTGGGGGCTGCGATCGCCTTTTCCAGTACTCCGATTCTCACTCTCTTCCTTAACCAAACAGCCGTCCTAGCAGCCCTTTCGACTGCGGTGAGCCTTGCCTTGTTTGCCGCGTGGGGAGGACTAGGCAAGCTAGAGAGGCAGTTCTACGAGGGTCAGGACGTGCCTCTGCGTAACTTACCTGAGAAAAAGTGAAAAGAGCAATGAGATAAAAAAAAGAGAGCCACGATTGCGACTCTCCCGATCATCAGGGTGCATCTACTAACCCCATTATGGTCTTACGGGGTGATGGGTGTCACCCCTCAATCAAAAGATTGCAATAAAACTTTAAAGAACTTGGCGATCGCTGGTCGCGGTATTTTACCCAAGCGGTGAAGATTGTGATAGGATGTCTACTTTCTAAGGGGTGTCAGTATTCTGCAAAGGTAAGAATTAACGGTTCCAGGGTCAAGAAAATTGCCTTCGCACTCTTGTGCCTTGGATTGTGACTCATCCCAATTATCAGGTGCCTTAACTCAGATAACTGCCACACCAAGCTTATTGGTGTGTCTATCTTCAAAAGAAGGCGCAACTCTTTGAGCCAGTCAATGTCCCTTTCATCAGGTGGAATCACTCTTGTGCTGTCTTGAGATTGGACAGCCAGAATCCGAGGGAAGACTGTTTGGCGTCTACTTCCATAACTCAAATGGAAAACTACTCGAGGGGCTGATGACAGCCCCTTCTCTTTTTGTGAAACTTGCCCATCTAGAATCTCCATCTCCCCATCCCCTATTAAGCAACAGGGTGATCAATAAGACCTTACGAACTTCAGAGCGATTGTCCAGTGCCACAGATGCTACCCAATTAATCAATCATTCACTTCCCTGGCACTCAGTTTAGTCTTTTCAAGACCTGAAACCTCTGCCAGGTGGTTGAGTTTTGCTCTTTGTGCTTCCAGCAATTTAACTGATTATTGAGATTATTTTTTAATCATGACGCCCTAAGGAGCCTGATTCTCTGGTAGATTTTTCCAGTAACTCAATTAGATCTTTTAGCATTAAGATCATAATATTAAGATTCATTGCTTATGGCTCCATCTCAACTAACACTCAACTTGGTCGAGGGTTCTGTTTCTTTCCGTTTCACCGCTGATGCAGCCCAAGATTTGCAAGCAGCGATCGCCCAATTGATGCAGAACATGAAAGCGGCTACCCAAGCATCAAGTGGCAGCAAACCCACACCCAAAAAGCCGATGGAGTACCGATTTTCGGGAGATGTCTTTCTCGAAATTTTCTGCAATCCCAACATTTGGCCGAGTCCTTTCGCTGCCAAAGTCTTAGTCACTCTCCGAGATGACCGCATCCGTCTGACGACGGAAGCTGAACTTACTCGCGTGATTGAGGATGTAAACCAGTATCTTGAGCAAGTAGCCTGAAGGCTGGGAACTCAGGAACTCTAAGTAACTACTGTAAAATAGGCAGCGTTATCAGGGATTTACTGCCTATTCAACTCTTCGACAGGTACTGTGCGATCCCACCAAAAAACTATTAGCGAATAACCACTTAGATGAACTCCAACAATCTCCTACAATTACTGCAATCTGGATTTCGTGTCTCATTGGGAGCAACAACTTCCCTCGTCGAAACTCTACAAGACCCTCAAAAGCGAGAAGAAAACTTTTCTCAGCTGAGGTTCGAGTTGAGTCAACGAGTGGCTGAGTGGGAAGAAAAAGGATTAATAACCGAGCAAGAAGCTCGGAGTTTTATTGAGACGATATTGAGGCAACCAAGCAATTCAGGAGGTTCATCCGCAACCAGAACACCGAGCAATACAGCTACAACACCGCCAACTCCCGCAGCTTCCCCGAATGTACAACTAGAGATAGAGGAACTAACTGTACAAATTGCTGCCATCCGAACTGAGCTAGAGAAGCTTCGTAACCCCACCTCAAATAGTTAGATTGGCGTAGCTTACTGCTATTGAGGAACTTGACTTGGGTGTTCTGTATCACTACTACGTGTCCTTAGCCTTGTCTGTGGGGTTGAACCGCCATCAAGTTTGGCGAGTTTCAAGTTTTCTCCAACAGCAACAGGTAGGAAACCCAACGTACAAAGGTGACTGGCTCCAACAGCAACAGCCTTGGTAACTCATCACCTTTGAGAAAAATTTCACTATTTCTTTAGGAAGATGCTTAAGGGAGGCAAAGTAAAGTACAACGTAAAGGGTCTAAAAATAGAAGGAATCTTAACTTTTCTCCCTTACCTTTCGACTAGTGGTGAATTTCTTCCTTCTGCGGATACCTTACTTTGCCTTGATGTTCTTATTTTTTGACATAGATCACTCCATAACGCCTGAAAAAGCGCAATTCTCTTTAAGCCTTAAAGGGACAAGATATCCGCATCAAGCTTCGTTCAGTAAAGCTCGGCAGCTTAGTAAGTACCAACAGTCTTCCTGACTGACGTTTAGGGATCTAGACATCTTGCCAGGAGTTTGATTGATATTCCTAGACTTCAGGTTCTCTTCTCCTCAACTGAGTTGCCTCAGTCGTTATCCCATTCTTCAGAACCCATCAAATCGGCAATACGGTCTCTCAGCAAGAAGTTGCACCGTTCTAGCTCACACTCAATGCAAACCCACTCACGCGCAGGAATGTATTGGCATAGGACGTAGATAGGCTGCTGGCGACTCACGATTCCCTTTTCCACCAGGTGACGTGCTTCATCTTGGATCACGTCGATGGAGTATCGGATAGAGGGGGTCGAGGGTAGAGTTTCAAGACTCATGATTAGTAGCCTGGTAAACAACGAGAGCTACGATTAACTATAATCCAATAGCCCGTAGCGTGAAAAGAGATTTAGTTCAGTATAGAAAGTTACAAAGAAAATGTCTTTACTGATAAAAATCGCCAAAGGAAACCAGGCTGACCAGTTATCGAAATCTGTCTATAGACGGATGAAAAGCTGGTCAGAAAAATTTTCCCTTGGCTAGTGTAGCGCTCTTAGGGAATGGATATGTAATAACTAAATTGTCAAAAAGTTAACAAAAGTTAAATAAATAGCGTAAAAGTATTAACTGGGGTGCTTTGGGAAAACAAAACTTCAAGGGCGATCGCCTGAGCCTGCGGCATTTGCCCGTAAGAAAACACATAAGGAGTCTCAGGCGGTAACTCGGGGAGAAACAGCTCTAAAACATAAGGGCTACCGTAAATGACCAGAGCTTGTAGAGCCTCGTTTTTTATTAATTGCTTCAACCAGTCTTCTGCCACTGGTGTTAGCCCAGCACTTCCCCGAAACGGATTCCCCCGGATGAATAGCTGTAGTAGAGTTTGTCTCGTGGCAATGGGATGATTTATATCTTCCCTAGCCGCTGGAGGAGTATGGCGGTCAACGAGTTGCAGTTCGTAGCCCAGTTGCCTGGGTAAAGCCACCGCTGGGGTGTGCCGTGCTAAAAAGTCGCAGGCTAAGGCATCGTCTACTACGATCAGGTTGCGGAGCTGGCGGCTGCCATTACTTGCTTCTAGGGACAAAGGTAGGGAACCGCCAATTTGTAGGGAATCTTGCAAAATATTGGCAGCCGTGGTGAGGGCAGTAGGTTGCGCTAGTTGGGAGAGAACGTTTTGAGCATTGTAGAGGCTGTGCTCGTTTAGCCGCCCTGAGGTTTGGGTTTCAGATTTTGTTTGAGTTATCTCTTTCCTGCTCCCCAGCACCTTACCCTTAGCTTTCCAAATGCGCTCTACCGATTCCACAATCCGCTCTCGTGAGATGCGTCCTGCGACTACGGCGTCACAGACAGCTTGGATCGCCTCTTGTGGGTTAACCGGCATTAATAAAATATCAGCACCAGCTTCTACCGCCATGACTGGGGCTTCATTTGCACCATAACGATTGGCGATCGCACCCATCACCAGAGCGTCTGTAACAATCAATCCCTCAAATCTCAAAAACTCCCGCAGCAAATCGGTCAAAAGGGTTTGGGATAGGGTGGCTGGTCGTTGGTCGTCCCACGCCGGGATGAGCAGGTGGGCCGTCATCACGGTATCCACCCCAGCGGTGATTGCCGCTTTAAAGGGGGGCAACTCAACCGTAGCCAGTCGTGGCGGGGAATGGGGTAGTACTGGCAGGTCTAGATGGGAATCGGTCGCTGTATCGCCATGACCCGGAAAATGCTTGGCAGTCGTTAAGACAGGATACTGTTGCGCCCCTCGGATAAAGGCAGAGGCGAGTTGGCTTACGACTTCTGGTGTCTCACCAAACGCTCGGACGTTGATGACTGGGTTGAGGGGATTGTTGTTGACATCAACTACCGGTGCCAGTACCCAGTTGATGCCAATGGCCAAGGCTTCCTGGGCGGTGATGGCTCCCATTTTTTCAGCATACCACTGGGCTTTATTGGGGTCTTCAAACGCCACTGTCCCAATCGCCATTGGTGGGGGAAACCAGGTGGCACCCGCAAAGCGCTGACCAACACCTTCTTCAATGTCAGCGGCGATGAGCAATGGGACGTTTGCCCAGTCTTGGAGTTGTTGCGATCTAAGGGCGAGTTCTCCAGCACTCCCTCCTAGGAGAATGACACCGCCTACACCTAGTTCTTGCACCCAATGCTGCAACTGCCGCGCTGGGGGTTCCCAATCTGGGTACTGAATTTGGTGATCGAATAAGTGACCTGATGCTCGCACTACAACCATTTGTGCGACCTGTTCTTCTAGGGAGAGATCGTTCAAATCTGGCAGTGGCTTCAGCAAAAACTTCAATCTTCTGCCTCAGGAATGTCGTTTTCCAGTTCCTTGCTCTGACGCTCTTGAGAGAGCTGATTCAGCAGTGTTAGCATGCGATCGCCACGCTCTAGACCTCGGTCTTCAATAAATATCACCTCTGGGGTGCGACGGAGGCGAACCCGTCTGCCTAATTCGCGGCGGACATAACCAGTAGCTGACTTTAATCCAGCCATTGTCTCTGTTCTCGCCTCATCAGTGCCATAAATTGACACATAGATTTTGGCGTGCTGGAGGTCGCCAGAAACGTCCACGTCAGTGACACTAACCATCCCAGCTCCCACGCGGTCATCTTTGATGTCGTGGAGCAACATTTGGCTGACTTCCTGCTGAATTAGCGCGGCAACGCGAGAAACACGGCGACTTGTAGGCATAACGCCCCCCTTTTTTCAGTACAGAGTCGTTTGTAACGCTCCCTGGTAGTTGCCTAGAGGAATTTTGACAGGTAATGGATTTTTGTAACGTCCACCAAAAGGGGGATTCAGGAATTTGTCACCTGCCGAGAGCGTTTTTGTAAGGCGACTACTCGTCTAGACCGGATTTAAGCCTAGCATGGCGCGGAGGGTGAAAGTGATGAACAAGAAGCCTCCCAGAAGTATACCAATCAACGCGATCGCACTGACGGGGTTACTCAATAGAGGTCTAAAGCGCTCGAACAGGGCAAAGAAGATGCCTAAGGTGATGGTGATAAAGTAGCGTGGGTACCGAAAGACGTTGTCAAAAAATTCCTGCATTTTCAAAAGAAAGGTTTACTGTTGCATTTTTTACTGGTAGCACTTGTGAGCGCGATCGACAAGCGATGGTGTTAGTCTAGTTGTTCGCGTCAAATCCACACTCATTGCGGTAGCATCTGTGTCCTCCTGCCTCTAAAGGATTTGCCGTGATCGTTTGGCTAGTAGGGGAAGGTTGAGGTAACGGCAGCTCAAGCATCGCTTTACAGGCTGTTTCCCAGTCATCGTTGGTGATTTCTTGTTTAAGTGAATAACGACCCACAGAGGCACAGAGGACACACAGAGAAGAGGAAGAGAGAATAGAGATTCTAGAAAATCAGCTTTTTGAGATAAATGTCTACTAGTGTTCAACCAACTCTCTCACCGCGCCCGTTCCTTAAATGGGCGGGTGGTAAAACTAAGCTGATTCAGCAATATATTCCTTTCTTTCCCAAAGAATTTAAGGCTTACTATGAGCCTTTTTTGGGCGGCGGAGCTGTATTTTTTTATCTTAATCCCTCTTGTGGATATTTGACGGACATTAATCCTGAACTCATTAATGCTTATCGTTGCGTCAAGAATGATGTCGAAGAGCTGATTGAAATCTTAGAAGTGCATCAGCTTAATCACTCTAAGGATTATTACTATGATGTCCGTCACTGTCATGGTGTCACTGATATAGAAAAAGCGGCACGTCTTATTTATCTTAATAAAACTTGCTTTAACGGTTTATACAGAGAAAATTCAAGAGGGGAATTTAATGTTCCTATCGGTAAATATAAAAATCCGAAAATCTGTAACCCAGACTTATTGAGGTCAGCCTCCGCTGCCCTCCAGAAGGCTCTAATTGACGTTAGACCTTTTGAAGATATCCTTGAACGGGCAAGCCGCTGTGATGACTTTGTCTACTTCGATCCACCCTATCATCCCCTAAGTCCGACTAGTAACTTCACAGCTTATAGTCGTTCTTCTTTTAATCGGGATAACCAGATAAAACTCAAAGAAGTTTTTGCAGAACTCGCTCAACGCGGTGTCAAAGTTATGCTTTCTAACTCTGATTGCCAATTTATTCGAGAACTCTATAGGGACTTTAACATTCGCATTCACCCCATCTTAGCTTCTAGATTAATTAACTCTAATATTCAGAAGCGGGGCAGAATCCCTGAGTTATTAATCACGTCTTATTAAAGATACTTGTTGGCCCAAATCATAAAATGACTCAAATTATGGACAGCCAGTAAATTTGGATTAGAATCGACTTGCCTAGTCAACCAATTAATCGCTCCCTTCTTCATCCCCTCGCCATCAATTAACACAACAGCTGGGGAGGGATAGCAAGCTTGTATATTTAAGTTCAGGTAGGGAAGTTTTTCATCAACTGAACCCCCTGATTGCTGCCATTTACACTCAATAATAAGACCGGCTGTAAATGCCACAGTGTTAAAGATATAAAAATCTACGTAGATATCTGTTCCATAAATTCCTGAACCAATATAAACCTGCTTGGCATAGCGTTTGGGGGAGCCAGTCGAGTAGATCAGCCAGTCTCGTCGGCGTTTTTTCGGCAAGTCTCGACAGATTTCGATGTATCCATGTACTTGTAATATTGTTTCAACCGTTCTTTCTAAGGCATTACCAGAAATAACGGCTCTGCCGCCCTGACTCATTGTTTTTTCCAAGGTCGAGGTA
>DATNQP010000012.1:0-2343 GCA_036703965.1 Leptolyngbyaceae cyanobacterium | reverse complement strand
TTACTTCCAGAGGTACCAAACCTTTCACCAAGGCGGTTTTTTCATGTTTACACATAAAACATTGCAAGACTTAATTCTTCATCATTCTTTAGAGCAGCAAACCTTTTCAGCGGTTGCTTTATTGCAAGTACTTAATCAGCTAGCTGAACGTTTAGACAACATAGAAGCTCTCCTAGAAAAGCGTCAGCAGACAGAAAGGCAGCAGATGCAAGAGGTTAAGCGTGCGATGCTATCTAAAGTTACAGGTCAGCTGAACCATTTAGAGAAAACGCATCTAGCTACAATTACTGACCTAACAACTGAAGTAAAAGCTATTAAGCAAAGCTTAGAAAACGCCAAATCGAAGTTTATTGGGTTTGAATAAGATGTTTGGCAAATGGTCAGTAATATTGCGAATAGCTGATAACGAAACTGTTTATTCGCTAGTGAGTGGCGAACATCCAGAAGCGGTTTTTACAGGGTCAAAGAAACAGTGTTTGAAGTATATACGTGATATGTCAGGAGGGGAATAGTATCAGATTTTAAATTGACGTTGCGCCTTGAGTGTCCCAGTCCGAATGTAACTTTTGAGCGATGGAGGTGGGTCACTCAAGCTAAAAGGAAAAGTTTAAGTAGAATTGTTGCAACATGGTTATCATTGCAACGCGACAGCACAAAATTTCCCAGAAAGCTTCTTTCTAATTGGGATGCCAATGTACTATTATCCGACTAATACAAATACGAGCCAACGTGAGCCAATTCTTGCCAGAATCCCACGCTGGTTCAAAAGTCAACAGGAAACAGTTGATTACTAATCAGTGTATCTGAAAGATACCTACCAGAGTTAACTGTTTCCTAAAACAAGGGAGCAGTCATGATTACAGCAATTGATACATCCAACGCCGCCATTAGCCCGAAGCCTAAGCACGATAAACTCTGCATTCTTCGCGAATCGTACCTGAATCTCATCAACAAACTCGCCCCAAAGGCTGATAAGAAAGTTCGCTACTGCGCGGCTCTATCCATTAACTACCATTATCACTGCCAGCAGTGGAAGGTCAAAGTACACCGCACGCCCTGGTGGTACCAGAAACTCAAGCAAATCCATAAAGACTTCCTGGGCTTGTTCAGCTTACACGTAGTCAGAGCTTCCCAAGAACTGTTAATTGACTTGGGACTGCTAGAGCGGCGGTTTAACCCAGGCAATGGACAGGATAAGACTTATCAGTACAACTTACGTTGGGACAAAGTGCAAGCCGCTCTTGCTGCGATGCAAAATCAACCCGCTGCTAAAACCTTTGCTGTGAGCAAAACTAAAGCTGCTAAGGCTAAGTGCAGTTCTAAGGCTCGAAGATTCAGATCTGAATCTGAAGGACTCACTGTTGAACACCATACTAAGATTCAATCCGAAGCTATCAAATCCAACTCTCAAGAGGAGAGCGAGTTAGAAAACTTCTACAATCCAGAGCCAAATACAGCCGATCAGGTAGAAGAGTTGCTATGTGATAACGCAGCAATAGATGATGATGAAGAGTTGCTATGTGATAACGCAGCAATAGATGATGATGAAGAGTTGCTATGTGATAACGCAGTAATAGATGATGTATGGAAATCTCAAGAACAGCAGACTTATCATAAGGAGCCTTCTTCCGCGCCGCCCAATCCCCGTAAATCGAAAAAAATTAATGCACGCCAATCTAAAATTTGCTCAGCGTTTCTACTCGATGAGCCGGTATTTATCCAGTGGTGGGTAAATCGCCTCTTAAAGACAAAGTTTGGCACGGAGGAACTTGTACTCACCCCACAGGCTTTTGTACGCTCTAGCATCCGTAAACACCCTGAGCAGGCTCTTGATATGTGGGACTCCTTCCAAAGCGAAATGTCTCATCGCGTGGAGAATTACAACACACGGGTGGAGCATGGCTGTCAGATATCCCCCGAAGAGCATGAGCAAATACAGGCGATCGCACCTTTTGCAATGCCAATTGAGCGGGCGGCAGCTCTGCCTGAATCTCGACCCGAAGCACCAGTTCAGTTGGTGGTGGCTTTGCCTGAATCTCAACCCGAAGTACCAGCTCAAATAGAGGCTCCACCAGATGCTGAAAATCCAGATGCTTATCAGGAGTGGAAGTGTACTCAAGAGTTTGCACCGGCACCCGAAGGATTTTTTCAGCAGATGATGACTCGGATTACGGTTAAGAGGTCTATGCCTAAAGCTGAGAAGGTTGAACGCAGACCTGCCGTTTCCGAACTGGAGAGGCTCAATGCTGATATTCTTGACCCAGTTTTAAGACCCGAGGTTCTCAGACGGGTAATGGCTAGTGACTCCTATGTTGTTGATTTTGATGAGCAGGGGGTTCCTTA
>DATNQP010000011.1:0-5938 GCA_036703965.1 Leptolyngbyaceae cyanobacterium | reverse complement strand
GACTGTTTAAATCAATTGAAGAACTGGAATATTTATTGCATCATCTTTTAAACGAAGGAGAGTTAGTTATTAAATGGGGACGGAAAATTAAAAATAAGGGCGATGCTCTTATCACAGTTTAAATGCATAACAGCTTATTACACTCATCCCATTCCAGACCAACTAACTCACCAGTTCCAGCTCTCCGGTTATACTTTTTACCATATTCCTAATAACTTGGAAGCAGCCTGTAGACAAATCATTAATGACCAGTTACACATTCTGGTTTTTCCAGATATCGGTATGCAGCCACTAATTACACAAATCGCTGGGTTACGTCTTGCTCCAGTTCAATGTACAAGCTGGGCACATCCAGTCACTTCCGGATTACCAACTATCGATTATTTCCTATCCAGTGATGTGATGGAACCAGAAAATGCTCAAGAACACTATGTAGAGCAACTGATTCGCTTACCTAATATTAGCTTCTCTTACCCCAAACCAATCATTCCTGAAGTTACTAAAACCCGTATGGATTTTCAGTTACGGGAGGATGCAGTAATTTATTTATCTTGTCAATCTCTCTATAAGTATCTCCCACAGCACGACTATATATTCCCGGAGATTGCTAAAAGAGTTTCTTGTGCTCAGTTTGCCTTTGTGGCATCGCACCAGAGTTCTCACATCACAGAGCCATTCGAGCAACGTCTCCAACAGGCTTTTGCAAAGTTTGGTTTGAAGAGCGACGATTATTGTGTTATTGTGCCTCGACAAAATACCATTGGTTATTTAAACCTGATGGTGGCTTCAGATATTTTTCTGGATACCTTTAGCTACTCCGGCAGCCTTACGACCTTGGACGCGATCGCCTGCGATTTACCGATTGTCACCTGTCCGGGCGAATTGATGCGATCGCGTCAGTCATACGCATTTTTAAAAATTCTAGGCGTCACCGAAACCATTGCTAAAAATGAAGCGGAATATATTGAAATTGCAGCGAGATTGGGTCTAAATCTCAGGTGGCGACAGAGCATTGTTCAACAAATGAGACAGCACTCTTGCTATCTTTATGATGACCAAGTCTGTATAGCAGCACTGGAAGAATTTTATCAACATGTGGTTGAAAAACATTCTATCGCGAATAACAGTTAAAGCAGACTTATTCTCAATACCGCTCAGTTACACTCTGACTTGGGAAATCCTTCTTCAAAATTTACAAAATCATACTGTTGTGAAACCTACTCACACAGAGCATGATTGAGTTCTGGTAATCTGTTGTACATCTGTAGATACCAGTCCCGCCGTTGGCGAAAGTGCTGGCACAGGAGGCGATTTTCCTTCACCCATTCATAAGCTTGGGTGGCAATCCGACAACGCAACTCACGGTTGATAATGAGTTCATTCAGCTTGGCAGCAAATTCTTCGACTGAGTGATAGATCAGTCCAGTTTGACCCTCCACAATTGAGGCAGCATACACAGTTGGACTTGCTAAGGCAACGACCCCATGCCCTGCACACTCAATGAACTTAAGGTCAGATTTCATGGCATTAAATTCGGTGGATCTGAGGGGTAGTAAGCCAACATCGCAAGACCAAAGGATTTCTTGATAGCGTGAGTAGGAAGACCAAGGTTCAAACTGCTTTTGGTCTGTCTCCAGCGCCTCAAAGAAGCGTCGGTCATGAATCACCCACACCTGCACCTGAGAGCCATGGACAGATAATACTTGATTCAACACAGGCATAATCCGTTCCCAGTCTGGCTCTGGATTTTGAGCACCGAAGAACAAGGTAACAGAACCATCAGTGGCAGGTGTAGGTGGTGGAGGTAAGGAAGCCAGTTGATTCGGGAAGACGACGACATTGGGGTTGAATGAGCGCAGATAGTCCGCCAGGGGTTGGGTAGAGGTTTGCACTCCATGACAGGTGCCAAGCAAGTCTAGCAGAGGAGTTCGCATCGCTTCTGGCCAAGCCGAAGGGAGATCATCTAGCTCAACCAAAACTAAGTAACCAGCTTGCAGCAATGCTTTCTGAGTTGCTATCAATTGTTCGGCTTCCAAGGGATAATCGAGGAATGGGCGTTGCCAAATAAAGACTTTAGCCTCATCGGACCGGGCAATGTTCACGTCGATCGCATCGAATGTCTGTACAGTCCGGACACCTGGAAGGGTAGCGCTGAAGCGGTCTGGTTCCAGTACCCGCACTAGCTTATAGATAGTGGGTGTGCTTCTAGTGTAAATTAGCAGTTTAGAGAGTGGAGTGGTTGTGTGAATGGCACGCACCACGTACTGATACGCATTTGTTTGCAGTCTGAAGCCATCTGGGTCAATATCTAAACTCTCCAGAAGCGCAGTACAGGCTGGAAGAAATTGCTCTGGGGGTTGGATGACATAACGGGCTTTGACATCATAGATTTGTAACCCACAGTCATAGAACATTTTTTCAATACTGTCCAGGGTGAAGAAGCGTAAATGGGTGCGATCCAATAACCCTTCCGCTTGATACTCCCATCGACCACTCAACAGATGCAAAATTAGGCTCCAATGCTGCACGTTGGGAATGCAGGCGAGGACTTCGCCTCCATCCCGTAGCCATGCTGTCTGTTGCCGCAGGACTAACCAAGGGTCAACTAGATGCTCTAGTACATCTCCGTAGACTAGGCAATCCACGGTACCATTGACGAGTGGCAATGCCACTGGATTTAAGTCTTCAACATTACCGATAAAGACTTGGTCAAGGCTCTGAGCGGCAATTTTGGCAGCTTTTGAATTCAACTCAATGCCAATGTATTGACACTGAGGATTAATACGCTTATGTAGTGCTCCTAACGCTCCGGTTCCACAACCAACCTCAACGATAAGCTGTGCATCGGCAGGTAACATGGCGAGCAGATCTGGATTGACTCTACTGTAGTAGTCGTTTATATCTTCTATCGCTGCATCCGATTTGGATTCAGGCTCGAAATGAGTACTAAATTTAGATAGACTTACAGTTAAGTCAGTAGTTTGGTGGGAAGCGATCGCCTTATCCCAACTTAGAATCGAAAAGCCATTCAACTCGCTGGTTTCCGGCAAGTTCAAGAGTAAATGACAGCAGGGATGAGTTGTAATAAAGTCTTTTACAGCCTGCTGAACACTTGTTGAATTAGTATGACCCAAGACAATTAAGGCAGTATCCGAAAGAAAAGATTTTGCCAACAGCAAACTCATAAGTTGAGTTCTATAGTCCTGACCCCCTTGGTCAAAATAAATACCAATCTTGTCTGTAATACCTGTCTCTTTCAGATCTGAGAAAAATGTTTCTACCGAGTGGCTAGAGAGCAGAACTTGTTCTTGCAGTTCAAAAGCCGATAAATTCTCGACTAGCTTATCCCAGATGGCTTCTGAATCTGGATACTTAGAAAAATCCTCAACTGCATAAGCCATGCTATCCGGATGATCGAGTAAAGCGGCTATCAAGTATACCCCTTGAGAACATCCAATTTCACAGTAAACTTCATCTGATTCCAGATAACCTACTGCAAGATTTAATAACTGCATGAGCAGTCCTGTTGTGCTGGTTATCCCTCCAACCCGTTCTAGCACTAAATGAAACGGCTGGGATTTTGGGCTGACATAAACTGAGTCTCCAGGGCTATGGAAACTAGAAAGCTGTTCGCTGAATTTTTGCAAATCCATGATGAAGGTTAGTAATTTTGCGCCGTTAACTCTGATTACTGAACAAAAAACCTAACTCCCCGCCTTCTTTCGCTACTAGGGAAGAGGGAGTCTGGCTTCCCTCTCCTGCAAGGAGAGAAGTTGGGGTAGAGGTCAGCATCTTACGTTTAATTTTGTCCACTTAATTAGCTGGATTCAACTGATTAAAAACCTTCGGTTGAATCCAGCTGATTTCAGGAGAGTATTCGCACACTTGCTAATGTTAGTTAGCAGCTGAAACACCGGCTGGTAGATAACTTTCAATCACCTTGCGATACTCGCTCTTTTGCTTAACGCCTTGAATGTGCTCTACTAATTCCTTGTCCTTAAAGAACTGCACAGTGGGTGTCCCTGTAACCTGAGCGTTTTCGGCAATGTCTCGGTCTTTATCAATGTCAATTTCGACAAAGTGAATTTTGCCATCAAACTCATCGACTACCTTGTTGAGAATCGGCTTGAGGGTGTGGCAAGGACCGCAGTTGGGTGAGACATACTTCACCATGATCAAGCGATCGCTTTCATGGAAAAGCTTCCGTAGCGTATATCCCCCTTCATGGCGTGTGTTGTTTACATTAAACACCTCTTCTGGTGTTGCTGTCGTCTTCTGTTCAGTCACTTCAGTGTTCGGTGGTGTTTCCGACGAGAGGATTTGCTGGTGATGCTCCTGAATCAGACCCTGAACTGAAAGCCAGCGTTCTGCTAACATTGCCGCCATACAACCAGTACCCGCAGCCGTGATGGCTTGACGATACTCATGATCTTGGACATCACCAGCAGCATAAACACCTTCTACACTCGTCTCTACAGAACCATGCTTGGTCACAATGTAACCCACATCATCCAGTTCCAACTGACCCTTAAATAAATCAGTATTTGGTTTGTGACCGATCGCGTAAAATAGCCCCTTAACCTGTAGCTCTCTCTCCTCACCCGTCTGAGTATCGCGGAGTCTCACGCCCGTCATCCGACCATTCTCACCCAAAACGTCTATCGGCTCACTGTTCCAATGCATCGTAATCCTAGGGTTATTTAGAACCCGGTCTTGCATTGCTTTACTCGCCCGCATCTTGTCAGTGCGTACCAGCATATGAACATGATCACCGTACTTGGTCAAATAGACCGCTTCCTCAGCCGCCGAGTCACCGCCCCCCACTACAGCCAATTCCGCACCGTGAAAAATCGGCGTAGCACCATCACAGATAGCACAAGCTGAGATACCGTGGCTCCAGAACACTTTTTCGCTGGGTAGTCCCAACCGTTTCGCCGTGGCACCCGTCGCAATCACAATACTATGGGTTCTAACTTCCCGTTCCTCAGAGCGGACAATAAACGGACGCTGGCTCAAATCAACAAAGGTGACATCCTCCGTGTATAACTCCGCTCCCCAGCGCTCCGCTTGCGCTTTCATCCGATCCATCAGCTGCGGCCCTGTAATCCCTTCTGGGAAGCCCGGAAAGTTCTCCACTTCCGTCGTGGTCATCAACTGTCCGCCAGGTAGTCCCCCAGCTTGAAAGCCTTCAAACACCAAAGGTTTCAAATTTGCCCGTGCTGCATAAATAGCGGCTGTGTAGCCAGCCGGGCCAGAGCCGATAATCACCAGGTTTTCTACGGTTGGATTTGCCATAATTTAAACAAACTCATAACGACTACGCTTAATAGTTAGTATAACGATTTTCGAGAAGCTAATACAGACCTTCCTTGTTAGTGTAGTCTGACGGCAAACCCACCTCCTAGCTGTGTCCCTTAACGATGAGGTCAGCCAGCAAATTTCCTGGTTAGTTAACTTCTGTCGGCAAATGGGGAATCCTTGAGATATGATTTGTGCTCTGTCCTTAACCATTCAGCATCGGTAGATAGCGCTCATGGATAAAAAAGACTCTGATTTAGCCAATAAAATTCGTCAGCAATTTAATACAGTTCCTTATCCAATAAATCCCATAGAAAAATCACCTAGTGATGAAGTAATTTGTCTTTATACCCATAACATAATCATCCCCTTCTACGTCAGAAGCAAAAAAGCTATACAAACTGAGGAAAAAGTAATTCTGGATGCAGGCTGTGGAAGTGGGTACACGACAGTAGCGCTGGCTCAAGCCAATCCAGGAGCTAGAGTTGTTGGTATTGACTTTTCAGAAGAATCTGTTGATATTGCAAGAAAACGTTTGGACTATCATGGCTGTAATTCTACAG
The DNA here is from genome assembly GCA_036703965.1 of Leptolyngbyaceae cyanobacterium. Lineage (GTDB taxonomy): Bacteria > Cyanobacteriota > Cyanobacteriia > Cyanobacteriales > Coleofasciculaceae > DATNQP01. Next base: position 77 of record DATNQP010000011.1, on the reverse strand, counting down.
AAGTTCATGCTCTTTCTATTGAAGAGTTACCTAAAATTGGCAAAGAGTTTGATTACATCAATTGTGATGAAGTTCTC
>DATNQP010000010.1:0-3737 GCA_036703965.1 Leptolyngbyaceae cyanobacterium | reverse complement strand
AAAGAGACATTGAGAGCCGCGAGGAATTCGTACAAACTAGATTTGCAAGTTGGTGAGGGTGATATTATTGAGCTATTTTCATTTCCTAATCCTCTTCAACGACCCAGCCGCCCCGAAGCTTGTGGACTTAGGCATCTAGCTTTTAAAGTAGATAATATTGATGAATCAGTTTTCTATCTCAAATCTCACGGGATAGAGGTAGAGGATATTAGAATTGACGAGATTACAGGTAAACGTTTTACGTTTTTCAAAGACCCAGATGACTTACCCTTAGAAATCTACGAAATTTAGAAGGCTTGCTCATCTACAAACTCTTGAGAATTGTCCTTCTTTTGAGGCTCGTCTACGTTTACTGGATTTCGGATGATGAAAAAGCAGCTTTTCTACTCAGCACCCGCTTCTAGGTTCCAACTCCCAGCCCAAGGATTAACAGGATTCCCTCATCTGCTGTAAACTTTACTGCTAAGCCAGATAACGGTAGCAGCAAGATAAATTGTGCCCAAAAAATTCTTTGCCCACTTATCATAGCGTGTCGCAATCGCTCGGTATTGCTTGAGTGTGGCTCATAAGTTTTCAACTAGATGCCGTGCTTTGTACAAGTCTTTGTCATACTGACTTAAGTTGACTCAACTCACTGAGGCTACTGATTTTAAAGTAGGTCGGCACCTATTTGATGACGCGCCTAAGAAAGATGTAATAAAGAACTATTCCGCTTCGCCAATTAGGGTGAAGGCAGCCCAGTTTGTAGAATTGGGCTGTTGTTGGATCGTTGTTAACATAGCTTGGCGCAAGGCTTGAGCTTTGTCGCTCGTGCGTTGGAGATTTTGATAAAATTCGGTCATCAAGCTCGCTGTCCGTGCATCTGACACCGGCCACACGGCAACAATCACGCTAGGAACCCCGGCAGCAATTAAGGAGCCAGATAGACCAATAATACCATCACTTGTAAAGAAATCTCCGGTATTACAGGCACTCAGAACAACTAGCTCGGCATTGAGGTTCAACTTGAGGATTTCTTCAGCGGTGAGCAAACCGTTATCAGTGCCTGAAGGAGCGAGCGCGATCGCACTCCTAAATCCTCGCTGATTATCAAGTAAGTTGAGAGGACGATTATCGAGTAACCCATGAGTAGCAAGATGAATTAGCCTAGAGTGGGAAAGCAGTGGTACAATCTCGGCTTTAGTGGCTTGCTCGCCAGTTAGCGCAGTGGTATGGAATAGTTGAGCAATCTCTCTAGCTTCCAGTTCGGCATACGGGAGAGCCGCTAATTTTTGCGATGGTTCTCCAGGCGTGAATGAGACTGTTGGCATCGTGGGATTACCGACTATCAAAACTTTCTGGGCTGAACCTGGGACACGGGATCTAAGCTGACGAGTTAAGTCCAGAACTTGAATCGCCGGGGCGGTGAGGATGGTGTGTTTCTCTATTAAGTATTTCCCCTCAGCGTCTTGTAGAGCTGGAAAAGCAACCAGAAATAGTTTTTTGTGGGGAATGAAGATGAGACGGGCTTCTGGGTCAGTCGGCAAGAGGTCAGCAATCGGTTCTATAAGCCGTTGATGTAGTTCCTGCAAGTAGGAGTTATTGGTGCGGCGAGATTCCACTTTCTCTGCTACATCGGTCACGGGGCGTTCTATGGCCACACCTGAGGGAAAGGAGGATTGCCTGAGTTTGACAATTTTGTTCTTAGGCTCAAATGTTACTACCTCCCAAGGCTCCCACCTAGGGACATCGTCCTTCAGCTTGACTAAATCGCCAGGGCTTAAAGCTAGCTCTTGGGGTTCACCATTGAGGGCAATAGCGCTACTGTGGGAAAAAAGGCTATCAGCGGTAGTAAAAACAGTGTCGTGAACGAGGTTTATTAGAGAACTCAACCCTTCGGCGTCAACTTGACGAAATGAGACTTTCCCCGTGGGCTGAATTACCCAAATAAAAAGTTTTACCAACTCAGATTGCACTGTGATGTAAGTTTTTCTGTTTCCATTTCCGCCTGGAAAAATGACATACTCTTCGACATACTCAACAGTAATCGAATACTCAACGAGTGTGGCATTTTGCGCTTTGGCAATTTGTTTAATTCGCTCAATAGTAGGTTTATTAATATCAAGTATTGCGTTGGGGTTGGTGGATAACCTCCGTGCTAATAACTCCATAAACGCCATTGCCCGCTCTTGCTCGGCAATTACCAGAGCGTCATTGGGTTTATCCTGAGAAATTAGGACTTGTTGTAAAGTGCTGTAGGTGCGAGCTTGCTCCTTGAAAATTGACACTTTATTGAGATCATTACTGTCTAATCCAGCCCGTAGATATTCCCAAACCTTAATTCCATCGATTAAGGTTTTCGCCGCCACTGCGAAATTGCCAGATTTGTAGAGAGCAGCTCCTAGATTCTCACCGTTAGCTGATTTGGATGACCCAGTAGCCAAATAACCAGCCTCAAGTATAGTCAGACTAAGCAATTGCACGATTTGACAGATGCATCAGGGGGCAGGGATTGAAGGGAACAAACTCAGAACGAGTAGACGATGTGCCAGTAGCGCTCAAATGGTTAAGCCAGATGCAGATTGAGGCGCTAATTAACCAAGAATTACCACCACCACATGGCAACCGTCAGGGATTAAGCTACGGTCAACTAGCTGTGTTGCTGTTAAGTTACATCATCACCCAAGCCGATCACCGACTGTGTGCAGTAGAAAGCTGGGTCAAGCAACATCATCAAACTCTAGAATTAGCAACAGGCTGGAAGATAGCAGACAAAGACGCAACCGATGACCGACTGGCAGATTTGTTGAGTGTATTGGGTTCATCCCAACACCAGGAAAGAGAGGCAATTGAAACCTTCTTGGGACAACACTTAATTCGAGCCTATGAATTACCGACTCAAGTCGCTCGCAGTGACACCACTAGCTTTTCGGTCTATCATCAACCCAATAAAGAAGTACCCGAACCAGACCAAGCGTCTGCTGGTTTACTAAACTTTGGTTATAGCAAAGATCGCCGCCCGGATTTACGACAATACCGCCAGATGTTAGCGACTTTAGATCCATTGGGGGTACCCTTACTAAGTGCGACACTGGAAGGCAACGGAGCAGATGACCCGACCTACGTTCCCACATGGAAACGTCTAGCCCAAATCATTGGTCCGGAGTGATTTTCTGTTCTTAGCGGACTGCAAAGCGTCAAGTTGGTCAAATAGAGGACAAATTGATCGAGAGGGAGGGATTTACTGTTTTCCTGTTGCCATGAGTGGGCATCGTCCTCAACTTTTAAGGGATTGGGTATTCAACGCGCCGACTCCTATTACTGACATCTTGTTACCTAATCAAGAGAGCAGTGAAGCTCCCGTCGGTGAAGGATTTGAAGTTCCGTTAGGCAGCTTATGGCTAGACCCAGATAATGGGCAGTGGCATCGTTGGTCAAAGCGATGGTTGGTAATTCGTTCTCATGCCCTGGCACAGCGACAGATTAAGGGATTAGAGCAGTACGTCGTCAATTGCAAGAGCAGCAAACCGCTTTGGCTGGTCTGTATGATGGTAATCCCAGGCGCACGACACCTTGTCCTACTGCTGAACGATTGCTGGCAGCTTTTTGTGGCATTACCTGGTTGACTGACAAAACTCAACAAGCATAATCAAAGGAGCGTACTTGAAACTCCAGAGTATAGAGCCTTTGCTGATGCTGTTTGCGAGAAGCGATAGCCGGAGAGGGGTCACAATTGCCAGTTAAACAAAAAGTCTTAA
>DATNQP010000009.1:0-30724 GCA_036703965.1 Leptolyngbyaceae cyanobacterium | reverse complement strand
TGAAAGTAGCCAAACTCTTTTGAGAGAGCTAAGTAAAAGAACAAACTGACAAGCTGCTTAGCATCGTACAGGTGAAACTCGTCAAAGATGACTGTTGAGAAACTGTTGTAGAATTCACTAGCAATATTGCCGCGATCTAATCTGTTGTAGGCAAAAAACGTAGCGTAATAGAAAATATCTGGGTTGGTAATGAGCAGAATTGGTTTACCACCGCCGCACTCCGGGAAAATCGTTGCAGGCTCGCGCAAGACGTTGTACAACTTCTCGCCAGAGCGTTTGCCAACGAGGTCATCTGACCAACTTTTGATGTCCTTTGCAGATGCTGCTTCGACGATGTGGGGTAAACCTGCATCTCTTACAAATTTCTTAGCAGCTTTCGTTTGCTGTTCGATCAGTGCATTGGTGGGTGCGATGTAGACTGCATTTTGATAGCGGTTATGATGCAGCACACTTAACCCAGCTTTGGTTTTTCCGGTTCCTGTTGGTGCAAGGTCAAGAATAATATCATTCGTTTCTGCTGCCTTGTAGACATCAACTTGGTGCTGAAGTATTTGGTTCCTAAAAGCCTGTGCTAAATCTGGTGGCAGATTTGGATTCGGACAGGCGGCAATGCTGCGGGGTTCGAGGTTGATTTTCAGATTACTCATCGGTGCGTCCACCACAAAATTTTAGATTTGCAGGTAGGGTAAAATCGCCAACTTTCCAAGCTGCCCCATGAAACCGCAAGTTTTTCAGCAGGGAAACAGGAGGAATGGAGATTAAGTCAAAGGTAAATAGCTGGAGGTTGTTAGGCAGATCAGCAGCACTGAGATAGACATTGCAGCAATAATCAGCAACAGGAAGCAGCGTTATTGTCAGTTCTCGCACGATATCAATACGCACTTTGCTGGTGAATTTGCCAACGCGGATGTATTCGGGTAGTTCTCTATTCCCAAATACCAATGTCTGAAACCGACTGCCGCGCTCAATGACTCGTAATCGTCCAGTCTGGGGAAAGTTGCTGGGGCGAAAGGTATTCGGCTTTTTCCCGGTTCGCTTAAGCGGTAAGTCTTCCCGTGCAGTTGCTACACGGTTATTGGTCATGGCATACCAGTAGGAATCAGACAGGGCATTGAAGCGCTCGAATCGAAATGATATTCCCCCCTCTACCGGGTAAGCGGGAAGGATGTAGCACTGCTCTGCTAGTGGGGTCAGGTCTTCAAGATATCTGGGTCGTCCGGTATCTTTCCCGGTCAGGCGGTAGGGCGATCGCGCCCATCCCAGTGCATAAGCAAGAGCATAGTTTCCGATCGCACCTTCGGTGTAGTAAGTATCTGACAGTTCCCGTGAAGCAAAAAAGACAGGTTCGGCACACCACAACTCAATTAGACGAGCAGTTTGAAACGGGAGGTTAGCGTCGGAAGACGTTAGTGAAATTTCTAATTGTGGCATGGCTTACTCTTCCTGTTTGTCACCTCGTCCCTTTCTCTTCCCTTCACTTTTCACTTTGCGGAGTGGTGCATAGGACTGATCGAGACGCTTAAGAAATGTTTCCTGTTCGGTCAAATCCCAATGGCGCTCGACATCAGCAATCAAAGCATCACGTTCATCCAGAGAAAGTTGCATAGAGATTCCCCGCTTGTTTGTCCAGTTTGCAATGACTGATTCAGTTACCGAAGCTAGAGCTTTAGTATTAAACGGATGTTCGAGAGCCTTTCTATCGGCAGTAAGCTTGTCATATACACCCTGCACTAATTCGAGGGAACTTGGCAGTTCAGCAATGCCGCCAAAGATGCCGAGAATCTGATTTTCCATCCGTCCAATTCGACTCGAAACGGCTCCATAACGGCTTGTCAGCAGAATGTTGCCGAGGGCATAGCGCAACTCATCAGCAGTCACATCTTTAAGGGTGACAATATCAAGAAAGTGAACGCCAGGTTTAATGTATTCGCTGGTATTGAGGGCAGTTGAAGCATTGCCCTTTTCGTCACGCATTGTTCCTGTTTCAAAGATGGCGTTGATAGTGCGATCACCAATCAACTCAGTTGAAGGCAAAACGCTAAAAGCATCTTCTGTCCAGACGCGACTTTTTTGTGCGCCTTCACCTCCAGCCGCAAAACCGTAGAGGAAACAGTCAATACACATTTCGCAAGGTGCATTAGTGTTGAGGGCGCAAATGGAATCGCTCTTTGGTGCAGAATAGAGGAGTTCGTGCGATCGCAGAAATTCTCGTCCTCGCCGCCGTTCCGGTGCAACCTGCTTACGTTTGGTCATTACCAAGCGAGGAATTGAACGATCATTCTCAGGCAGTAGTCCAGCCTGTACATACTCGCTGCACATTGGTTCCCCTGTACCTTCAGTGCGAAAGATGGTTTCAGATTGTGTTGTACGGAGGACTACAACTCCAATCGTGCGTCCTTTGGGAAAGTTTTCGTAGCTGGATGCGAGAAATGGCTTTAGTTTTTCAATCGACATGATGATTACTCCTGCTCAGTTTTAGTGTCTTTGTCGGTTTTGGCTTTCAGTTCTTTACGGGCTTCTTGTAAGAAAAATAGATAAGCGGCTTCTAGTGTTTTACTGTCTGTTAAAAGCCGTTCTGCTCGTGAATGGTAGACCTCATCAAACAGTTGCTTCAGAACGTCATAGAACTGCTTAACTTGCTCATATTTAGTCGCTCCAACTTTGTAATCTCGATGGATACGGTCAAGGCGATTGTGATATTGCTGCACTAGGGCAGCAAAAATACTATCCCAATCCATGTGAGACTTACGCGATCGCACGGCTTTAATGAATTCAGAAAAGGGTTCAGCTTGAGCAGTACGACGAAATGAACTGCCGCGTAGTTTACCGACTTCAGCAATATGAGCTGCTTGTTTTAGATAATGTGAGACGCGCTCGTGTTCTTCTGACATATTCCGAAAACTCTTCATTAGTATGGTTAAAGGCTCTCGAATGCGAGTCCAGATTGCTTCCAAATTTGGATCATCTTGTTCTCGTAAAACCCATCGCAATAGGACATGATAAAGATCGAGTGGTCGTTGAGCGGCGCGTGCTAAATCGTAGAAGCAATCATCTTTTTTCTGAAGACTAGCCACATTGATAGTTAATTGACCGATGCACTGTAAACGCTCTAAAACCACTTCAGCAGTCACAGCAAAGTTCTGCTCTTGTTTAGATAGATGACCTTGACGTTGATAAATTCCCGATCCAAGTAGCGGTTGGAGTGCAGAAGCAATGCCCTCAACTCTGCCAAAGACATCCCACTCTGGCTCAACTTCTAAATTGGCACTGAGAATGAAAGGCAACCCAAAATCAGGTGCAAGGGATAGTTCCAATGCCAAGCGCAACGACTTAAGCAAAGCAACTGAATTGTTGACATCACCCCAAACCACCGGAATTGTCACAGTGGAATAGGTAAACTCTGGACGCTTTGGCAGTGCAAACCCGACAACTTTATTAGCTTTGAATGCGATCAGGTTATCTCGATACAACTGCAATTCGTCGATTGTTACTGTTCCTCCTTCTGCGTTCGTTGCTGCCGTGTCATGAAGCCACTTTCGCCAAATGGCTTGTAATTGAGGACTTGACCCTTTAGGTAGGGCAAAGTGTAAGTACAGTGGGTCTTGCTTGCTGGCTTTCGGAAAGTTAGCACCCACCGTCATTAGCTGGTAAGCCAGGGATGCCAAAATATCTGCCCGCCGCTTGGGTTCTGCACTCATACCACCCGGAAGACGATTTGAGAAAGCTTGTACCTTTGTCCCTGGCGGCATCTTGTTAGAAATCAATTCATCGACCTGAGCAGAGGTTGCTCCCAGAGAACAACGCTGACGAGGATTTGCCTCGACATAGGCTGTCAGTTCTGCAAACCTTTTCCAATCTGTTGCACTAGAAAAATTTAGTAATCGCCTGACCGCTATTATCAAATCCTCTGAAACATCAACGTCTTCAGTTTGTCGAAGTTGAAATGAATCTTCTAACGTTGCGCGAATGCTTTCTAGCCCACGCGCCACAGCTTTAACTGCAAACAGACTACGCCCGTATTGAGCGTTGAATGCTTCCAACGCACTACGTTGTTCAGGAGAAAGTCCAACATGGGTAGCAATTCGATCCCAGGCAGCTTTAGGACTGAGTTCGGCTTCTCGATAGCTGAGATATGCAGCTTTCATTCCTTCCGAAAGCGCAAACTCATCAGCCGTTGTCACAGGAGTTAATCCAAGTGCATGAGCAGCAGCGATCGCATTTTCTCCCGCATCTTTACCGTACTTCTCAATATCTTGTGCGACTTTATCAGATTTGTAGCCACTCAGCTTTCTGGTCAGCAGGATTTCGACTTGCTCAAGCGCACCTTCTGGATTCTGTTGAATTGCTTGCGGATCGACTTTAATTCCATCTTTAGTAGCTTTAACAAGTTGCTCAACGTTGCCACTAAAGACACGATCAATCCGTTTCTGCCATTGTCTTGCAATCTCAACCGTTAAATCTTCTTCAGGAAATACCTCACCTTCAAAAATCTGCCCATCCGGGTCGATGGCAAGGGTATGCAAACCGCGCTTGTGCAAGACTTCTTCACAGGCAGATAGTAACAGTGAAGTGAGATAACCCCGATCTTCTGACAGTGTTACCTTAAATAGCCCACTAGCGCGACCAAAGACAACCGTTAATTCATTTTCTACTTTACGAATACGCTTTTCTTCTTCAATTCCCAGATCGAACAAATCGCCACCAATGAGCATTGCCGCCCATCGTTTGATTTGCTCCTTAATTTGGGGATCTTCCGCAACAAAACGCATCCCATCGGTATTACCGTGACCAGAATGGCTCTCAATCAGACGGCGAATCAGTTCAAGATCGGCATCTGTTTTGACCAGTGTACTTACACCAACACGCTCAAGTTGTTCTATTAGAAAGTTGCGATCGCGAGCTAAGGCTTTGACATTGCGTCCATCTTCTGTCAGCTTGTTCAAATCGTGAACGGCAGTTGCAGCAAGAATGCAAGCACGCTTATCTTCAGGGACTTCAGCGATTTTGCTTACGGTGAGAACAAACTGGCAGGCTGAGTCGAGGTGTTCAGCTAGAGTCCGCCCTTTGCGTGTCCCATACTGTCCATGAGTTGCATGTAGCTCGTACAGCCTGGGGCGAATCTCCTTAAAGTATTGCTCGTCTAAACTTTCCGGCTCACTGTTTAGGAGCCGACGACGTTTTAGCATCTTGCTTTCCTCTTATTCAGTAGGTATGTGTAAACAGTGCACTCAATAAGACGCAACATTAAATGACGTCAAGATTTGCAGCCGCACTCACACTTAAACTTTATGGTTAGATGGTATGATGTACTTACAAAAAACAGAATGACATAAATCAAAAATTAGTGCAAGTACATTTTTGTCTCTATTCCTAGAATGCCCAGAAAAAAGGAAACCCTAACACTGTCTGTTCCGCCAGGAACAAAGGAGCAGTTGGAGGCAATCGCCAGCCGCTTGAACATTTTCTGGGGCAAAAGTCCCAGTCCATCAGGGTTAATAACGGCAATCGCCCAGCAAAAGCTAGACATCGGACAGCCTTTCTCCCTGAACTCAAACCAAGTCAAAGCTTTATGGCAAGCCACAAAAGACTTGATTGATGCAGGTCATGTCGAAGAAGCCCAAACTTTACTTGCACTTCTAATAGACCAAGGCAACCTTGAAACTCCCCTGCGTCAATCTCTCCTTCAGCAGGCGGGTCAACCGACAGAAGCTTGGCGAGTTCGGGTCGAGCAACTCAAAAACGAACAGCAGCCCTTTCATCTCTCCTACCACAACTCCCAAGGTCAGGATATAGAATTTACTGTCCGCTATGCAGAAATTTGCTTTTACGAAAAACGCTTCTACCTGCAAATTTGGTGCGAAGAAACTAAAGACGTAGAAAACGACATCCCCGATTTACCAGACCTTTGGCACAATCGCTGTCTGCGTTTAGACCGGATTAAGAGCATCATGCCGATTAGCGGAGACTGGCGAGGTGAATTCGATACTATCAAAGTGTACTTACAATTTAGGGGTTGGCTCGTAAAAGCCTATGAACCGAAGCCGGAGGATTTGGACGATGAAATCAAGGGAAACGTGCGCCAAGTGGTGCGGCGAGTCGTGAATCCCTTCTGGCTGATTCGAGAAATATCACGATATTGGGAAGACTGCGAAATTCTTTCTCCTGAGAGTCTGCGTAAGCGAATGCAACAAAAGGCTAATGTACTTTGCCGTTTGTATGACTCGGAAGTTTAAAATTCCTCATCAAGGTGAGGGAACAGAAATCTTCCCGAACACAGCTGTCTTCGGCTTGTTTGTTCTCCTCAAACTGTAAAATTTGCTGCGTTCGATTGTTGTTGTAAGTAAGACATGGAGATTTACCAAAGAATGGTTGGAGTATGGGCAACCCAATAATCTCTGGCTTTGGCGAGAGGGCGGCGGAAACCGCTGATCGGCTAAATGATGAACCAACACTCGCTGTCGGTAATTGTGCCTACCAGTAGCTGTACAAAAAGGATATTCTGGGAGATTCGTAATCGCCCACTTTCTCGACTCATACCGAGTTCACCCAGCAAAAAGCGCGATCTGCTGTAAGCAGCGTTCGACTGAGCGCTCACGCCTCTCGTCAGCGCTAACGCGATCTGCTGTAAGCAGCAGCGCTTCGCTATCGCACTCGCCTGCTGTCCAGGAAAACAAGAGCGTTTTTCCCTCCCTCGCCTCATCGATGCGGCTGTTGTGGCGAGGATGGGGGCAGCACCTCGGAATACCTACATTTCCCGATCTCCGGCAACTCCACCGGCGTCAACAGACTCAGCGCGGCGATTGCGCCGCGTACCTGAGCCGGTTCCACTTCCAGGTATTTTTGCAACTGTTCCAGGTTGCGATGTCCGGAGATTTCCTGAATGATGCGGAGGGGTATTCCCGCGTTGCTCATGCGGGTCAAAGCCGTTCGGCGGAAACTGTGGGTAGAAGCGCCCTCGATGCCAGCTCGGGAGAAGGCGCGGCGCAGCAGGATGGCGGCATAGTCCAGGTGGAGATGTCCTTGTCCGTTCCGCCCAGGAAACAGAAACCCGTCACGGTCGGCAGGTAGCCCGTATTGTTCCAGGAAATGCCCCAGGTCATCCAAGACAGGAATAGTGCGGGTTGCTAGTTTCCCCTTGGTATTCCCCTTGCGAATCACCAGTTCCGGGCGCAGTTTGCCTGTGCGATCGTATACGTCGGCGATTTTCAGGGTGACGCCTTCCTGAATGCGGCAGCCTGTGTAGAGCAAGACGGCGCATAAGGCTTTATCCCTTGCGGTAAGCAGTCCTTTTGTGAAAAGACGCTGGATTTCTTCGACGCTAAGTACTTTGGCTTTGCCGTGGCGCTCAACCTTCACCTGGATGCACTCTGGCTTGACAGTTCAAGCGTATCATGGGGCAGAGCTTGCGTTGTGCCGCGTGTCTTCTTTGGGAAGAGGCAGTAGGAAAAACCAGCATAGAAGATAATGAACATAACGACAAAACCACTTTCGGAAAGATGAGTCTCAAAACCACAGCTACAGTTGAAGACTTGTACCGAGTACCAGAAAACGGAAAAGCCGAATTGGTCAATGGAGAGCTGGTAATTATGGCAGCAACCGGGTTCCTACCTGGGTTTGCTGGGGGTGAAATCTACAGCAGTTTGCGAGACTACGGATTTTCAACCCAGCGCGGTTACGGTTTGCCTGATAACGTGGGGTATCTCGTCAACCTGCCAGCCCGTCAATCTGTCCGCGTTTGGTGGGACTCAGCCAATGGGTGGCAGGAATTAGTGAAAGACTTACCCAAACGCTCCTCGTTTAGTCCCGATGCCGCATTTTTTACAGGAACGCTCCCGACTAACCTGGGTAAGTTCCTGGAAGGAGCGCCGATAATGGCGGTGGAAGTGAGAAGCGAAAACGACTATGGGGAAACCGCAGAGAAAGAGATTGCCAAAAAGCGGGTGGATTACTTTGAAGCTGGGACTTTAGTTGTTTGGGACGTGGACGTTCTCAGAGGACAATTAATTAAGGTGTACCGAGCGAGTGAGCCGCTTCATCCTACAGTGTATCGCCGGGGGGAGATAGCCTCCGCTGAACCCGCACTGCCTGGTTGGAGCCTCGCAGTCGAGCGGTTGTTTCCGCCGATTTGGCAATAACCTGACACCTTCTAACCTCATCTCAGGAAGGCAGCCGGATATTTTTGAGAAATTCTATAAATCGTTTATACCGATAAAACAGTATATACAGTTTATACAATTTCTCTTTTAAGCCTTTTCTGCTGGTCGTCCCGTTTTCACCTTTTCCAAGCGCTGCATCACCTGAATCAGTTCCTCATCAGACAAAGACATCTGAATGTGCAGCCCAGCACGAATAACTTCGCTCTTTGTGGCATTGACTGCCAACTTCAAACATCGCTGCCGAATTGTGGCGATTAATTCGTAATCTCCTCCTGGCAGTGTGAAACTATCACGAATCACCTTCTGTTTTGGGGTTGAGGGCAGTGTGTCTTCTGGGAGCTGCTGTTTGTCCGTTGCTTGGTCAGCAACGAAGCTACTCTTATCTTGCAGGAGGCTTTCCGCTTTATCGAAACGGTTTCGCACCGCTTCGTCTTCAGCTCTTAACGAACTGGATAAAGCGGATTTCATGCTCTTTTTCGTCATGGTTCCTCCAGGGTTAGAAAGAATCTAGGTCACTAAAAGCGTATCAACGATTATAACGGTATATATAGTTTTTTCGGGATGTACATAACGGGCTTTTTCTCTCCTCCTTTTTGTGCAACGATGGTTCTCACCATCTAAACACTATGAAACCTATAAACACTTTTAACTGTATAAACCGTTTCAATCATTAATACGGTTAACCTTATGGCAGCCAAGATTATCGCTGTTGTCAACCAAAAGGGCGGTTCAGGCAAGACGACTGTCAGTATGCAGTTGGCTGGTGCTCTAGCACGGCGCTCTAACAAAGTTCTAGTGGTCGATGCCGACCCGCAAGGGACAGCAACACGCTGGGCAGCCTCAGCTCTTGATGAAACTCCTTTCCCGGCTTCTGTTGTGGGATTAAGTGCTGCCAGTACCAAGGTTCATCGGGAAGTTAAAAAGTTTATCGACGACTATAACTACATCATTATTGATTGTCCGCCAGCCGCGGACTCCCCTGTTCCACAAAGCGCCCTGCTGATTGCAGACCTCGCGCTTGTGCCGCTGATTCCTTCACCGCTGGATATGTGGGCGGCGGTTGGCATTCGGCAGGTAATTCACAACGTCGGTGACTTAAATGATGCCTTACAGTCCCGGCTGATATTAAACCAGTGCCAGCCTAAAACAACTTTGACGCAGGAAAGTTTGGAAATCTTGCCAGAGTTTGGCATTCTGCTTGCCAGGACGCTTTTACAGCATCGGCAGATTTACCGACAGTCCGCCGTATTCGGTCAGAGCGTCCATAATTTCGGTAACAAAGCCCAGGCAGCCATTGCAGAGATAGAGAGCCTGACGGAGGAGGTGCTAGAGATATTAACAATCAAACAAGGTAACCCGTGAAGATGCCTGAGACGCGATCGCCCCAGCCCTGTCGATGAAATCAATACTAGCCAGCGTGGATCGCCATCTTGATATCTAAAAACTACGCTCTCTAGCCCCTGAAGCAATGATCGCTACAAAACCAACTATTCTGATTCTCGGTGCAACAGGTCGAACGGGATCTCACCTCGTCAATCTTTTGGAGCCGGAATCCGATTGCCTCGAAATTCGTGTTGCCATTCGCAAACCAGAGCAGGCAGAACGATTCTTGAAGCGCGGCATTAAAACCGTGCCAATGAACCTGGATGACCTCTCGACTTATGAGGATGCACTCCAAGGCGTTCAGCGCCTATTTATGGTGACGGGCTACACGGTGGACATGCTGAATCAGGGTAAGAATCTCACGGATGCTGCCAAAGATGCAGGCGTTGAATATATCGTCCATGTAGGTACCTTTCATCAACCGGACCGCCCTCAAGCTAAACTGATTCGTCACTACATTTGGCATCAATTAATCGAGACTTACATCGAAGCAAGTGGCATCAGTTGGACTCATCTTTGCCCGAACGCCTTCATGCAAAACTTCTTTGGTGCCGTGCAGGATGGCAAACTGCGGATGTTTTTTGGACAGGAACGAGTCGGGCTAGTGGATTGTTTCGATCTAGCTCGTGTAGCAGCAGCGGCATTACGCGAACCCGCCAAACATTCAGGACAACGCTATTTCCTGAGTGTCGAAGCACTTACCATGCCCGAAGCGGCTCAAATTCTTTCGGAAGAAGTGGGAAAAGCGATCGCCTACGAACCGTTGCCCGCCTCCGATCTACGCAAGCTTCCAATCGGTCAAACAATGGAATCTGCTTACTTCGAGTGCATTGTGCGTCAAATGGAATTGCTGCAAGCCGGACAACTCCCCGATTTCGCTGACACGTATGACAATATTCCGCAAATTATTGGACAATCCCCCATTTCATTCCGCGAATTTGTTCGCAAAAACCTGGCTGAGTTTAAGTAGCGTGAACCGTTTCATAATTTACAACACTAGAAAATAGTAATGATTAAGTTTGTGTATTGCATTCGGAAACGGGCTGATTTGACAGATGAGGAATTTCGCAATTTCTGGCGAGATACGCATGGTCCATGTTCAGGAACTCCTTGAATTCCAGAAAACAAACCCTACTGTTGAGGAAATCTACGAGCGATTTTACGATGAGAATGTTGTTGTGCAGGAGAACTAGCAAGCACCACGAGTCGGACGCGCCCTGCATCCTTATTCATCGCATCTTGTGATTGCCACGAAAGACTGCATTAGTAACAAGGAAAGTCATTATGACAGAAATCAACACTAGACCTCCTTCTCAGAATGAGTATTCTCTGATGGAAAATCTCTATAAAGAGATGTATGAATTAATTGATTCATCACCTCCACCTGTAGAATGGGTCACTAACGTCTATGAACAGTCGATGTCAGGAGAGCGTAACTATTGGCTTGCTCTGCTTGATAGCAAGATTGTAGGATTTGTTGATTTCAAGGTCATACCATTTCACCAGGGTTCAGAGCAGAAGTTTGCCCGAATCTTCGATTTATTTATTACACCATCAGTTCAACGGTATGGATACGGGGCACAGCTAGCTCGTAAGGTAATTAGTTCAGCGATTGAACAGGGAGCAATTAGCATTGAGATAAACGTTTTGCCTGATAACAAAGCAGCTTTAGATTTTTGGCAAAGTCTTGGCTTCAGCCTTCATCTTTATGCTCTAAAAATGACCTTATAGATAAGTAACAAATTTATAAGTAAAGAAACATATGGCTAAAGTTCACCTGCGTAAAATTACACGAGATAATCTCAGAGAATGTCTTGCTCTCCAGGTAGATGATTGGCAGAAAGGTTTAGTTGCCACAACGGCTCAATCATTAGCAGAAGCCTATGTTAATTCCAATCTTTTTCCTTTTGCTGTCTATGACGCTTTTGCCTGTGGTTATGAACAACCAGAAGTGCCGATGGTTGGATTTACGATGTATGAGATTGTAGCTGGTGTGGGATTTATCATGCGTCTGATGATTGACTGCAAACATCAGCGTAGGGGGTATGGACGAGCAACAATGCTAGAGGTGATTCGTCGCCTCAAACTCTGTCCTGACGTTGAACTCATTGCAACCAGTTATCGCAAAGAAAATGAAGTAGCTGCAAAGTTATACGAAAGTTTGGGGTTTAAACGATGGGATATTGCCTATGCACAATCTCACCCTACAGAAGTCTATGTAGTTCAACCTTTGTCGCTGGGTGGTTGATCGACTGGGATCAGATCGGGATTGAATACAACCGCGTGACATTGCAATTGTTGTGTTGAGGTAATTATGGCAAAACCTGTAGTTCTAACCGTCGATGATGATCCAGAGGTTCTACAAGCGGTCTCACGGGACTTGCGGCATCAATATGGCGATCGCTTCCGCGTTGTTCGAGCAGAATCTGGCATTGCCGCCCTGGACTCATTCAGCAACTCAAGTTGCGGAATGAGTCCGTTGCTTTATTTTTGGTCGATCAACGGATGCCTCAAATGGGAGGTGTAGAGTTCATTGAACAGGCAAAAGACGTTTTTCCGATTGCGAAACGAGTTTTGCTGACAGCCTATGCAGACACGGATGCTGCCATTCAGTCGATTAATAGTGCCCGCCTGGATTACTACTTGCTCAAGCCCTGGGACCCACCCGAAGAGCGGCTCTATCCCGTTTTGGATGATTTGCTGGATGACTGGATAGCGGCATTCCGTCCACCCTTTGAAGGCATTCGCGTTGTGGGTAATCGCTGGTCGCCTTTTTCGCATCAGGTGAAAGACTTCCTGGCGCGGAACCAGATTCCCTACCAGTGGTTGGATATTGAACTGGAGCCAGAAGCGGAAAAACTGGTGGAATACGCGCAAGCCGATAGCAGGCAGCAGTTGCCTCTGGTGCTGTTTCCCGATGGTTCCCGACTAATTCAACCTTCTAATTTAGCGATCGCCGAAAAGATTGGACTGAGAACCCAAGCAGACCGCCCTTTTTACGATCTGGCGATCGTAGGTGGTGGACCTGCGGGACTGGCAGCAGCGGTCTATGGCGCGTCTGAGGGATTGAGTACCGTCTTGATTGAGCGAGAGGCACCGGGCGGACAGGCAGGCTCCAGTTCCCGCATTGAGAACTATCTGGGGTTTCCTGTAGGCTTAAGCGGCAGCGATTTGGCACGACGAGCTGTTACCCAGGCACGGCGATTTGGGGTAGAGATTCTCACCCCTCAAGAAGTTAAAGGAGTGCGGCTGCAAGACCCCTACCGAGTTTTGCAATTGGCGGACGGCCGCGAGATTAGCTGTCATGCCCTCCTCGTGGCAACAGGCGTTTCCTACCGCTGGTTAACGGTGCCAGGAGCCGAGAAGTTGAAAGGGGCAGGTGTCTACTACGGTGCCGCCATGACCGAGGCGATCGCCTGTAGCAATGAGGAGGTTTACCTAGTAGGTGGGGCAAACTCCGCTGGACAGGCAGCCATGCACTTCTCTAAATATGCCAGCAAAGTAACCATGCTGGTGCGGGGAGAGTCGCTGGCTACCAGCATGTCCCAGTATCTGATTGACCAGATTGCCGCGACGGAAAACATCCAAGTTTGCACCAGTTGTAGCGTCGTGGAAGTGAAAGGAGACGAACACCTGGAAGCCATTGTGATTGCCCATGCCAAAACCGGAGAAATCAACACTGTACCTGCGCGATCGCTGTTCATCTTCATCGGTGCCAGCCCCAAAACCGATTGGTTGGATGGCGTGGTTGAACGCGATGCTCAGGGTTTTATCCTCACTGGACCCGACTTGATACTAAATGGCAAATCGCCACGCGGCTGGAATCTAGAGCGCCCTCCCTTTTTATTAGAAGCCAGTGTTCCTGGCATCTTTGCAGCCGGAGATGTGCGATATGGGTCAATCAAGCGAGTCGCCTCTGGTGTAGGCGAAGGTGCGATCGCAGTTCAATTCATTCATCGCTACCTCGCTAAGGTTTAGCTCAAGGAGATTCTTATGCTATGTGTTGAAGACTTGGTAAACCTAGACCCGTTTCAACGGCTTCCCCAAGAGCGATTAGAGTGGGTCTGCGATCGCGCCCAAACTTTTGAACGTCGTGCTGGGGAGATACTAGTGCATGAAGGAGATGTTTCCTGTGGCGTGTTCATCCTGGTTGCAGGTCAAATAAGCATTACCCGCCGCAGTGAAGGCAGTGACATCCCTGTTGGGCAACATGAAGCACCATCCTTCTTTGGTGAAATTACGGCGTTGACCGATGAGCCTGTCCCGGTGACGATGCGGGCAGCAACGGACTGTAGAATTTACAAAATTGAGGCAAACGACTTCCTCAAACTGCTGCATGAATGTCGCGATTTTGAGCGAACGGTATTCCGCATCGTGCAGCGTCGGACGAGGGGGCTAGAGTCCTTCATTCGCGGACGTGAAAAGATGGCAGCGTTAGGAACGCTTGCCGCTGGATTAGCCCATGAACTTAACAATCCAGCTGCCGCCCTCGTTCGTGCCTTGCGGGAAATGTCTCCAGCCATGCTCGAACTTCAACGGATGAACTTAGTCTACGGACAACGCCAGGTTGAACAAGCGCATACTCAGCAGTGGTTAAAAGCGCGGGATGATGGCTATGATGCGATTCTCAACGATCGCGTAGATCCCGTGACATTAAGCGATCGCGAAACCATTCTGCTGGACTGGCTGGAAGACTATGGTGTGAAGCAGGCTTGGGAACTGGCAGAACCGTTAGCGGAAGGGGGTGTTGAGGTCGATACCTTGAATCAGCTCATGGAGCGTTGGCGCAACGACTCCACCGAGTTGCGGGAAATGGGCTTGCACTGGCTATCGCTTTCGTTTGAGGTGATGTCGATGATTAAACATGGTTTGCGCGGAGCGGAACGAATTTCAGAACTGGTGCAAGCCATGAAATCCTACTCTTACCTCGATCAAGGCATTCAGCAAGAGGTAAATCTGCATCAAGGGTTAGAAGATACCTTGCGATTGTTTGCTCACAAACTCAAGTACGGCATCCAGGTTCAACGCCATTACGATCAACAGATTCCGAAAATCCTTGCCTATGGCAGCGAACTAAATCAAGTGTGGACAAACTTAATTGATAATGCGATCGATGCTATGGATGGCAAGGGACTGCTTGAAATTACGACTCAGCAGCGCGAGCGCTTTGTCCGGGTTGACATCACTGACTCGGGTAGCGGCATTCCCCCTGACATTCAAACGCGCATTTTTGAACCCTTCTTCACCACCAAATCAGTCGGGCAGGGGTCAGGGCTAGGATTGGAAACTGCTCGGCGGATTGTGGAGAATCGCCACCACGGAACGATTTCGTTTGAGTCGAATCCGGGCAGAACCTGTTTCACCATTTGCTTACCCTTGCCAAATCCATGAGCGATCGCTGCTACAGTATCCTCAAGTTGCGGGTTAGTAGAGGAGGCAAGAAGAAGACATTTGCCATCGCCGAGCTTCTAAGCAATCATCCCTACTACGCACTAGCAACAGTAAGAAGCGTGTCCTGCGGAAAGACACGCACGGGAGCGTCAATTACTTGGAGCTTTTTAGAATGCTTTCGTTCCTAGCGCTGGCGTGGACTTGCCCCAGAGGGCACAACTCATATCGCTGACATGCATCCAGCCGACCGGATGCATGTCAACGCCCAACCGACTCGCTACGATGAGAAATCCTCTTTCTTGTCGCGTGAAAAAGCGAACTCAATAGCCGCCAAGTATCTTGACAAATTGCCTTTAAAAACAGGAGAATGGATAATGGAAAGGCGTTGTCAAAATGCTCCGAAAGTCGGCGGATACACAGTTGCGTTCAAACTATTTAGTTGAGACTGACGGGGGGACAGGGAGAGGAATTGATGGTTTTCCCGACAACCCAACAATATGCATCTTTAAGATGCGCGTTACCTTATAGCAATCAGCAATCAGCACTTCAGCAATCAGCAATCTAGCGCTACAGGGAAAAACCATCAGGCGACAATACGTTGGCTGAATTCGCTACCACTTCGCCATCTGTCCTAACATGAATGGCAACAGCTATACCAGGCGATCGCGCGTGCACTCTAAGAACCTGAGCCGCACATCCACTCTTCGAGAGGTAGAATAAGTGCCTTAGAAAAAGAAGCTTCTAGTAAAGTCCGGTTGAGCGTTTGCAAATTCCGGTCGAACCGGAATTTGCAAACGTAACTTTTTTCTTACCAGCGATCGCATGTGCGCGAAAAGAACTGATAGCAGAGCCACCTCGACTCCGGAAATATTGCAACCCACGGGCGGTGGGGTGTATCTGTCGCTTGTTCCCTTCAGTCACGGGTACAGAGCGCTTCGCCTTCATCAAAGGCTCCTCCCCTCTGCCGGGAGTTTCGGAGGATATGGGGCTGTATCCACCCCCCCCGTTAAATGTTGATTACATCCATTTTTGGGGGGGGTGGATACGGGAGAGGGTGGAGGGGCAACACCGTACCATAACTGCATTGCAGCCTGATGGCGTCGCATTCGTTCTCTTAGTTCTTGCTCTCTAGTTTCCTTAGAAACACGCTTGGAAGCCCGATGAGCCAGTACTCTGAGTGCAAAGTCTCTTTCTGCTTCTGCCAGGACGTAAATTCTGACTTGTTTGCCCCGAGGACCCTCTTTTCTTGAAACGAGCTTTAGCCCCAACTGCTTGACCAAAAGCGCGAGGAGCCACATCGGAGAGCACTTCGGTGGTACAGTGAAGCCGAGAATCGCTTTAACATGAACCGCACACTCGCGAGCGATCGCATTCATCCGTTCTAAATCCGGGTCATTCGCCTTCACCCCCTCTCCCGCGATTAAACGTTGCACAATATCGCGCAGCCCCAAATTGAATCGCGCTAGCCACCTGGCCGAATTATTCGCCCAATCCGTGCAGACAGGCAACAGATCTCGCTCCTCTCTGTCTCGTGAAGCTACATGTCGTGGTGGGGCCGGATAAATTCTCCCCGTTGTTGGGTCAGTAATTGTACCATCAGGTTCAGCCAGAATCGCTTCTAGCTGCACAAGGCGGCTAATCAGCCGTCCTCCATCATCTAAGGCCACCAACTCAGACGTAACTTGACATCCATAAGCCTCACGTAGGCGGAATTTCTCGCACTCAAAGACTTCTTCTGGCTTCAAGTAATCCTTACTTGCTCTGGAGAGGTACACAGAAGCCGTAATAGCATTCGCACTGACTACCGCCTGATTATGAGCTACAGCGAGAGATTCTGCCGCCTCCACTAACCGCGCCTGGGCAGCAACATCATTCTCCTCGCCTGTTGGTATAATCTCATTGCCCATAGAAGCCAGAAGACTTCGCAAATCAGAGCGCAAGTTGTTAATTGACTGATGACGAGCAGCTTGAATCTGGCAGTAGGCATCAAGCGCCCAGTCCTTCTCGGCACCACGCCGCCCCGAATCTCTGTCAATGCGAATCAAAAACGCGGTCATCTCGTTGGTTTGGAGGATGTGTTCCTTTATCTTGGTCGCGTTACAATCGGCATAACCAAAGGGAGGGCGAGGAGCTACCCAAACGTGTATCGGTACAATTGGGCGGTAGCGATAAAGCTGTTGAGCGCACTCGGTTGCTGTTTGGGAAACCGCGTGGAAAGCCCCGAAGACAGCATCAAAGTGATAATCGGGGATATCCACCCCAGTCCCTAAGGAAGGAGAGGCGAGTAAAGCGTCCAAGTCTTTGACGGCGTTGGTAATATCAGTGATAAACGCAATGTTTTCCTCGCTGCCTGAGTTTTCCGAGTGAATAGACCAGATTCTGAGTTGAGCGGTTTCGTTAGAACCTGACTCATCAACGCGGCAAGGTATGCTCAATGATGCCTCAAGCTTTTTGATGAAGCGCTTAGAATCAGAGACAACCATAATTTTCTGTCCCGACATGAGAGCTGCACTGATAGTCGCCACCAGGGCACTACTATCAGACCCTTCGTACCAATGGATAGTTCTCCCGCCATTCTTCCACTCGTTCTTAATGATGAAAGGTTCTTCCTTTGGTGGCCGCATTGCCCGGAAGAAATCTACAGTTATGTCATCCATGTGAGCATCGGCAATGACAACCATCGGAGCATTGTAGACAAGGTATTGGAGTACCTCTAAGATTGCAGCGCGATGCTCCTTGCAAGTCTTACTGTGCAGCAGGTGAGTTAGGTACTGGCAAGCTTCGTCAATGAAGACACAGCCATAAGTCAGCGCGTCAGTCTGCAATTTGTGTAGACTGTCAATGGTAATTGAAAGGGCATGGGCATTAGCTAAATCTCCCTGGCGAACGGAGGAATACATCTTGGTATCCAATCGTTGGGCCAGATTTTTGAGCAAGTTAACTCGATGCCCGTTGTTGAGGAATTTAGCTTCAGGGTGAGCCTCCCGCCACTTCCGCAGCAGTTCGGTTTTGCCGGTTCCCATATCGCTCAATAGGACAACCAGCCCTCTAGAGGGTAGGGAGACCGCTTGAGAGAGATACTTAACGTTCACCCGAACATGAGGCTTGTACTTATCGCTGAGTCCCCTGAGGAGTGGGCGGCAAAAGCGCTGGTAGTCCTTAAGGGTATGAGCATCCGCTACAATCGCCGTCAGGAGTGAGTCGGCATCTTCTCCACGCGCCACAACAAAATCGTCAACGCCTTTCTCAGGTCCCGGCAATACGACGACGGAGCAGACACATCCAACGGCTTCAATCGCTTTTCCGGTGCGAACAGTAGCCTGGTAGACAGCCCAGCGGGTCTTGAGATTGGTTTCGTGGTCGAACAAAATGTGGAATTGTCGCCCCGGTTGTGCCAATGGTACTAGGTCGGGATGTAGCTTTTCGTCAAAGTCTTTTTTACCGACGCGACCGTTCCAAATGCCGGGAAGCGCGATCGCCACAAATCCTAAACTGAGTAAAATTGCAGCTTTTTTTTCGCCTTCTGTAAGAATAACCGGAATTTGAGGATTGCTCTTGACCCATTCCCAGAAATTGGGGGCTTCCTTCCGCTCACAGGGCCGCAGTTCTAGAGGAGAGCGATCGCGTTTGATATTGTACCGAAAAGCAACCTTATCCCCGATGGATGGAGGAACGTTAAAGTAGGTAACGCGGTTTGGTGTTTTTGGCGGCGATTCGTACTTAACTAGCTTGCCAGACTCCCTATTGAGACGAGGGTGAAGGGGTTTGAATCGGCCCCATTCCATCGGTTGCCAGTCCTCAAACGGGTCTACGCCCGAACACCACCAACCGCCCTCTTCGACGTGACGGTAGCGTTTGAGGAAGCGTTGAGTGACTCGTCCCGTATTTAAGCGGGGAATTTTCTCTGAGATGAACAGTCGCTCGTAGGGGGCGTTGCCCTCAAGGTGGAAAAAGTTTTGGGCAATCAGGGCTGGTGCGATCGCGCTCCCTTTAGCTAGTTCCTGATACTCGGCATGGGTGAGGTTGTTGAGATATGGCATCAGCTCTCACCCCTGGTGCATTCAATCCGTGAGCTGAAGGGAGATTTAGCTTCCTGTATTGAGTCGGTAGACGAACTAGACGGGCGTGAGGAAGACTGGGGTGCCTTAGCTAAACCGAGAGCAGAAGAACAATCATTTGGCTTGATGCCTGTATTTACACTCATATGGCTCTTTCCTGGTAGAAGCCAGGAGAAGGAGCCTTTCCGGGAAAAATGCTGCTAACTTAGCGCAATTTGATTAACTCTCGGCAGCGTTTTTTGCTACTGCTGGCAGAGGTGTGCTAGTTTACAGGTGGTTATTCGTCCGGTGGTCAGGCTCCAACTTTTCCTGACCTTAAGATTGATACAATCAACAAAGTCAGTATAAATCAACTGACGCAGCAATTCTCAATCCGAGAGCGTGCGATCGAGTGGTGCTGTTAGGTATGGTCAGGCGACTAGACAAGCGTGCAGCGTGTTATACGGGATTGCTGCTTTGTCCCAAGTCTTACTCCTGACTTTTTTCTAAAGTTGATGAGCCATTAGTTGTCGATTTGCCTTTTCGACGCGATCGCTTTTTAGCGGGTTTTTGCTTTTTCGGTTGGAGTAACCTTTGCACGAACTGGAAATCTTCTAGGACTAATTTGTCGCCTTCTCTCTTGACGCTCAGGTCTCCAAACTGACCAAAAGCTTCCTTGGGTAAAATTCCTTTTATTCTCGTTAAGAAATAATTTTGGGAGAGAGCTTCTTCAGGTACGACTTCGCGATCGCTGCGAAAGATGCGGACTACAAATTGACCAGCTTGTTCGTCAGTATGGGTGATCAGCCCTCTTACAGAGAAGTAATCCTTTTGAGAGCGTATGGCTTCAATATTAGCTTCTTTTTCTGGTGTCTTGACTCCTCTAATGGTGAAGTGCAGGTAAGGAGGCTCTTGCCAGGTTGAGGGGTAAACAATCCAGAGCTGAGGGCTTTCCAAGAGGAACAGATTTTTTTTTAAGTAGCGAATGGAGCTGGCTAGGAAGTTAGTTGGAGTGATCGTGCCATCGTCCAGCACCAAGACACCTTCAATTAAGTCAGAGGCGCTGGGGAAGTATTGTCCTTGCACGAGACCAATAGCCCTAGACTGTAGTGGATACCAGGCTGGTGAAAATGGGGTAGGTTCGTTGACTGAATTTTCTTCTGCTTCCTGCTGCCAGTCTTGAGGAAAAGTAGCGATAGCCATAGTCGAGAAGCCTCACGGGTTCAACAAAGAGCAGCAGAATTCTAGGATGACACAGATTTGAGTTCTTGATGCCTCAAAGATTTTGTCTTGTCGCACGAACGGTTTTTTTTATCACCATACTTTTACTTGCCTCAAGAAGATGATAGCTATCCCTCCCCAGAAGTCAGGCGGATAACTTTTGGTTCAGACGTGCGGGGAGCACGAGTCACAATCAATTGCTTCTGTCATTTTCCCTGCTGCACAGGTACAAGCAATAGTATTACAGAGCGTATTTCCGTCTCAGTTTCTTTCCATGCTGTTCCGAAGTGCGATTGCGCGTAGCGTACTGTCTGTGTGGTGCAATCGTGGCTGTTGAGAGCCGTGAAAACTTCTCAGCATAAAGCACGGGCTTTGAACCCGTCTCTGATAACATCAGTAGAGCAAATCTAATAAGTCTACCCTCTATTTTACCATAAAACAGTAGGTAAAAGGGAGGGTTCTATATGCAATGGAGCCTTAAGCTCAAATGCTCTTTGAGCGAAACACTTAAAAGAACGATGGAGCCGCGAGAATTTTGCCGGAGATGGCTGAATGCTGATGAAGAGATAGAGTCTGCTAGAGGCTATAGATCCAAGTGTGTCGATCTTCTTAGCCGAGTTACGGGCATAGACAGAGAAACAATTAACAGCAAATGGGGTGCTGGGATTGAGTTTGCCAAGATGCCCAAACAGTACCAGAAAACCCTTGCTTATGCCGACATGATTCGAGAAATGCTGGCGAGTGGAGCTAAAGCTCACCCAGATATCCTCGATATGGTTATGTTTTTGGTTGAGTAGCCTTACAACTTATACAGGGCAAGGCTTTCAAGGTTTTATGGAAGATTACTTACATCTAAGATTGCCTACTTATTGCTTGAGAAGAGCGCCTAAGTCTTGTTAGTCATCAATAGCTAGGTATTCTCTCTTCCTTGTAGAGCCAATGTGCTTTTTGAGAGCGAAAGGAAGTTTCTAGCTCGACTTTTACTCTTCTTTACGCTTCCACCTGACTTGAGGAAAAGCTTCCGCCTCTGCCGTCAGGCTGGTTAGTAACTTCAGAACGCCCCTCCGTGTAAACTTTCGTAAAAGCTTTGGGACTCCAAGCAAAGCTGCTAAGAGTTAACTTTTTACATTTGTTTACAAAGTGACACCTATTAGCTGCTCATTGTGTAGCTGCTTACTAATTGCTTCGTAAAAGGAGGACTGGTATCTTCCAGAGTGGCAACTCATAGGTTAGGGATAATCTCATTCACGAGTCTTCCCTACCGTAGCACGAGCTGATATGGTCCTCACCTTGTAAACTGCAAAAAAAAGACGGTTCAGCTTCGTGAACCGTTATGTGGAGGTTTGCAAGGTGAGGCGATCGCTTGTGTTCCACTCAAACTCGCTAGGGGAGGCTGGTGACTAATGCTCGCTCTGATATCGACTCGACAGATACATCATAGATAGCTGCTAGTAGCCGATAGTCTGTCTCCATAATATTAGAATCATCCCCTACTATCTTCTGGGCCACCGTCAGCGCTTGTTCCAGGCTTAGTTTGGCAGTAATGACCGCTTGAGATTCTATGGCATGAGTCAGGACATTGATAGTACGTGAAGCACGTCTGTTGCGTTTGTATTGTGCATTCATCGCTTCCGAGTGCCCCAAGGACAACGCCGCAACAGCAGTGGAAATGCCTCGCTCTTCGCAACGATGGTTAAATGCATGGCGGAGATCGTAAGGCCTGAATTTGAGATTAGCTGCATCGAAAAAGTAGTTTAGGGTTTCACCGTAAACAGAGTGAGGGTGTTTAACATTTAAGTTGACTTCTAGAGGCTTAGGATTTTTCAAGTCGAATAGCTCGACCCAATTCTTTCCATCGGGAGAAACGGGCATAGCTAACCGCCTACCCGTTTTCGTGTTCTCAGAAATTACTATCAAGTTAGTTTTGTTATCAGGGTCATTCAGTGCCGGAATTAATTCTCCATCAAAATCTACCAGTTCATACAAATTTTCAATGTTCCAACTTTCATGATCGCGCAGTCCGTAGGTTGCCATCATGCCAAAATGCCACTGTTTTTTAGGAAAAGTGTGAAGGTGTTTTTTTTTGCAGCATGGCTTAGGGGTTATGAAAAAAAAAGCGGATTCTATCTCCATATCTGTGGGAATATAACGGTCTTTTTTTTCATGCTTTGTACTCGACTTATAACTATTTACTACATCTTGATACTGGGGAAAAAGTTTTAAAAAAATCAGAAAGTTGCGAATAGTAGAAACCATCCGAAAACGAGAAGCAGTATTAGATTTGGTTGTTTCTATCACTCGGCGAATTTCTTTTTCGCTAAGCAATTCCTGAGCATTAAAGCGTGAGATATAGTTCCAGTAACCAACCTGCCAGGTGGCATCGGTACGACGAATTTGTATCTCAGTTGTGTAGGGGTGAGTGGCAAAGAAGTGCTTTTTATAATCAATCTGTAATTCAGCAATCAATTTGCTGGCATTGTCGTTGACACGGACAACTTTCTTCGCTATCTCCCGCTCGTACCATTCCCAAGTAAACTCTTTATAGGACAGTTTTAGTTCAATTTTACGGGCATTCTCTTCAGCACGCTTTAAACCTTCACGCGACCAGGTATAACCCTCTCCTAACTTATATTGTTTGGTTGAGCGACCGGATGTGGAAGGTTTATCTCCTGGGCGCAAAGGAGCCGTGAACTGAAGAAAGACACTTTTCTTATATCGGACTAGCTGTATTTTTTTTGCCTCCTCTTTGAGGGATTTGTTAATAGAGTCAAAGCGTTGCTGTAGCTCGGCTTCGGTTAACGGCTTAACGTTTTTTGCTGGCTTGCTACCCATTTTTTTCTTCTCCTGGGAAATAGTTGTTGAAGCGAGTGAACTTTTCGGAGAGGCGAGATCTTATATATTCCACGTTGGAGTAAGCTAGATTTCTGCCAATCACAAAAGTCAATTCTTTTAGTTAATGAATCAAGATATAGAAAACCTGTGAACGCTTTTGGAGGCGCTCTGGAGTAAAGGAATTTCATAGTGGAGCTAAGAGAGGGTTGGATTAAATAGGGTTAGTTAGCACTCCAAGGGCGATAGTTTGGACAGGAAAAAAGAACCGAAATTGAAGCAACAAAATTTAATGACTTATCTTTACTCAAGAGTGGGTTCGGGTAAGGTCAAAAAACTTTGCATTACTACTCATACCTCTGAAATTATCAAAAGGCAAAATAATCCTGTCGTCTCGACAGTTTTTGTGAGACTTTTTAAAAGTTCGAGCGCAGACCTACAAAACTAACTCGGTAAAAAAGTAGTCATCAAAATCTGATTTGATACCCGTTCCCGGAAATAGTGATAGAGATAGTTGCGGCTGTCCCTACTGAATATGTGAGTTGGGGCGTTCGGAACTATTTCAGTATTATTGGGAATTGGTCTGATGTCGCGTTCGCACTCGATAGTGCTAGTTGGCGTAGCAATTTCTTGAAAAACTTCTCTTGCCATTGTAGCAAGCCTACTAATCTCTTGCCATTGTAGCAAGCCTACTAAGAAGAATAACATTAACTCCAAAACTTTTCCAAGTAAATATCAGAGACAAAAAAATTTTCCTTGTTAAATTTTTTTTTGAAATCAGAGCGTGCCCTGTGTCTTATATCTGCTTTCTTATAGATAGAGGTTTAGATAGAGGTTTTGGTAGAGCCTCTATCTAAACCTCTAAAAATCACTGCCCAACCTCTAAAAATCAAAGCGACAACCTCTACCAATCAGATATAGGGTTTCTAAGTATAGCGATCGCTTCTCTCTCATCCCAATTATCTGGAGAACGTGCTCTGTGGAAAGAACACGCGCTCAAATCAATTACTTCGAGAGAGCTACTGCTTTCGTTCCTAGCGCTGGTGTGGATTTGCCCCGGAGGGCACAACTCATATCGTTGTCATGCATCCGGTCGAAAGAGATGCATGTCAAAGCTCAACTGGACTTTACTGAAAGCTTCTCTTTCTAAGGCACTTATTCTACCTCTCGAAGAGTGGATGTGCTATCAGGTTCTTAGAGCACATACCGATCGCTGGGAAGAAAAAAAGTTACGTTTGCAAATTCCGGTCGAACCGGAATTTGCAAACGCTCAACCGGACTTTACTGGAAGCTTCTTTCACTTGGCACTCATTCTACCCCTCGAAGAGTGGATGTGCTATCAGGTTCTTTTCGCGCACGCGCGATCGCTGGTAAGAAAAAAAGCAGTATCCAAGAGGCTTTTGGAGTTTTCGGAGATGTCTATTGTATTACTGTTGAGTTTTCTCGTCTGGGGAAGCCACGCTCAACGGTGCGTGGATCGTCAGTTCACTATCTCTCTTGCAAAGACGCGATCACACGAAACGCAATGCATGGCATCTCTACGAAGCCCCATCTTCTACTGCCCCTAAAGCTTTGAGCGAGGCTTTCTCAGCTTCCGTTAAACCCGTGATGCCTGTGATATTCATGCCCTCATAGGGTCCGTCTCTCAGAGTTTTTAAGCACTCACCCGTCTTGACATTCCAAAGCTTGATTGTCTCATCAAAGCTAGCACTAACGAGGGTTATACCATCAGGAGTGATTGCCACTGAATGTACTCCACTGCTATGTCCTCTTAAGCTATCACGCCGTTTCTATCCCTGATAGGGATTCAGATTAATTGAAAATTAGAGCTGGTATAGTTCCACAGTTTGTGTATGTGTTTCAATCCCTGATAGGGATTCAGATTAATTAGAACTGAAGCGGAAGTTTATCGGATAAAGGAAGAAGTGTTTCAATCCCTGATAGGGATTCAGATTAATTAGAACCCGCGTTCCTCCGGGTTTCCCTCCTGCGGCTTTACGGGTTGGTTTCAATCCCTGATAGGGATTCAGATTAATTAGAACTCAAACAGATTGTAGTTGTAACCAATGCGTTGCTGGTTTCAATCCCTGATAGGGATTCAGATTAATTAGAACGCTGGCTGGCTGCACAAATTTCGCGGGGATAATAGCTACTGTTTCAATCCCTGATAGGGATTCAGATTAATTAGAACCCTTGGCATTTCGTGCGATCAGCTTCCAAGGCTTGTTTCAATCCCTGATAGGGATTCAGATTAATTAGAACCTACCTAATCAGCCCCTAACAATTATCACTTCTGTTTCAATCCCTGATAGGGATTCAGATTAATTAGAACGTAGGAGTGAATTGACTTACCACCTGTATCAACTTGGTTTCAATCCCTGATAGGGATTCAGATTAATTAGAACGCTAGACGCAATCGCTAAGTTTTCTGAATACAATCCTGACTTGTTTCAATCCCTGATAGGGATTCAGATTAATTAGAACCGCAAACACCTGAAAAGCTTGCTATAT
Source organism: Leptolyngbyaceae cyanobacterium (assembly GCA_036703965.1). Taxonomy (GTDB): domain Bacteria; phylum Cyanobacteriota; class Cyanobacteriia; order Cyanobacteriales; family Coleofasciculaceae; genus DATNQP01. Next base: position 5,196 of record DATNQP010000009.1, on the reverse strand, counting down.
TTAGTTTTCAAGGTGCATTGGCGACTAATTGCTCATAGCCTTGCCTTCCAGAACTGGGAGAAGGCAAGAGGACGTTGGTAAAATCGCCTGAAATCCCATAACAGTAAGCTTATCACGAATGGCGACTACCTTCTCGTCAGCGTGAAAACTTCAAATCCTTGCCTACTCAAGGATGTAGGCTAAAATTTGGAACTCTCCTCAAAAACACCTACTGGTAGACGCAACTAGGCAAAGAAGATGGAATTATCTCGTAGTTGCTCTCCCCCAATCCGCTCTACCTTACCCTGACAGCAAGCACAAAGAAAGTAAAAGCGGATGCTATCTGAGCCAGGTTTGATGACCTTAGCTAGACGGGATCGCAACTTAGCATATTGCGTAGCGGTTAAGTTGCACTCAAAAACACTATACTGCATCCATTGCCCATAAGACTTGAGGATGGAGTGAATCTTGGTGCGGCGCTTATCCTCTGGAATGTCGTAGGACACAACAACATACATAGTTATTTCAGTACCAGAGGTGGATATTTTTCAATTTCGCCCATCAGATACTTTGCCAACAGTCGCGCCTGAATCTCAAACGCTTCCTGATAAGTGCATTTGCGTCCTAATACCGGATGCTTAAACTCAGATTGCTTCTTCTGTTCGTACAGCTTTAGGAATTCTCGCCGCCCAGAAGGAGATAGCAACACGGCGTTGCTGAGTGTTTCAGTAGTGAAGTCAGCCGGAGTGAGTATCCGCAAATTAATTGCACTCAAAACAAAAGCATCCACAACCAACGGTCTAAATTCTTCCATTAAATCGAGTGCCAAACCAGGGCGACCGTAGTGTTGGCAATGGAGATACCCTAAATAAGGGTCAAAGCCAACAATATTGACAGCACTTTGGACATCATGACGCAACAGCGAATAACCAAAACTCAATAAAGCATTAACTGGATCAGTAGGAGGACGGCGGCGTCTGGCTGCAAAGCTAAACTCAGAAGCGCGAATAAGCTGATTGAAAACACCAAAATAAGCGGCACTGCCAGCACCTTCTAAACCTCGCAGAGAATTGATATTATCGGTGTTGGTGATAGGTGCTAGAGCATTATCCAAGCGGCTAATCGCTTCAGTCAATTGGAGTTCTGGATGTTTCCGCTGACTGCGATAGAGCATCATTCGATAGTTTTTTAGCTTGCCTCGGACAAAGCCTTTGACTAAATGAATGGCTTTTTCTGATTCTCCGATTGCTTGCCACTGCGCTTGACGCACGAAGATATTTTTGGTCAGTTCGGGTTCAAATTTGCCTAAGTATTTCCCCGTTTCAGTTAGAAAACTGAGAGGAATTTTGCGTTCTAAAAGTTCTGTAAGTGCAGCCGGGGAAATCGTTGCCCGTCCCAGAACTACAAGACCCTCGACTTTGATCAAAGGCACGTCCAAAAGCTTTTGTTTGTTAGCTTTCACTTGCAAGCGTTCATCGGCTTTGCCGATAAAGGCATCCTCAGACGTGATGTAAATGGTTCCCATATTTGTCCTCTTTCAATTGGCTTCCTGATAACGTCCTACTTTGCTAGCAGCTTGGGGTAAGCATTGTGAGTAAAGACTGCATCCAGAACAGCGTTTTGTGTAAACGGGGGGAGGCATGGTAGCAGTCGAGAGTAGAGTGGTGACAGCTTGGAGCGTGGATTTCGCTTCCTCACGCAACTCGGCTGAAATTTCGACTTTCTGGCGTTGGTGTGAATTGGCGTAGTAGATATAGCCAGTTTTTACGGTTTGTCCGGTCATTTCCTCAAGGCATAGTGCTTGGGCGCAAACTTGCAATTCGTCGTTATCCCATTCACCTTTGCGACCACGTTTATACTCGACGGGGTACACTTGACCTGAGGAGGATTCGATTAAGTCAGATTTACCAATCAGCTTGTAGCGTTCTGACTTGAGCCAAATGGCTCGAATTTGCTCTCGTTCTTCTCGATGTCCCTCTCCATAAGTGTGGACGCGATCATGCAAGCTGGTGCCTTCGATAGTGTATTGGTTATCGATGAACTCGCCAGCGCAGAACATTCGCCAGCAACGATGAGGGCAGTAGGCATATTGATTCAATGCCGCGATGGGAATGTAATCAGTCTCGTTCATAGATGCTTTTGGATTAACGATTGGAATGATGCCGCCGTACCATACCCATGCCCATCGGTGTTTTGCGCCCGACACCGCTATAGAGGGCAAAATCAGCTAAGGCATTGATTTGCTTGATTACAAGAGGTTCAACGTCTCCCAGAATCCGAAAGTTCATTGCGCCTACACAGCCGATAAACTTGCTGCGAGAGTCGGCAATCATTTCAGTGTGGATGTCGAAGAAGCTGGGAAAAATTGGCTCGATTAAAGTTTTTGGCAGTTCAATGCCACTATATTGATTCCAACGATTAATTAGGCTGTTGAAAACAAGCTCTCGTGTGGGCAGGGCGCAGTCATAGTTACTTTGTCGGAAGGCAGCAGGTGTGCAAAAGGAAAACTCTATTTGGCGATCGCATTCCGAAGCCTGTTCGTAAAGTTGAGCATAGCTGATGGCATTCGCCCAAGGTTGAGTGGATTGGGGAGTGCCGAGAATGCTGGTAATGTGCAAATCGGCGGGTCCGAGATGCCAGGGATGATTAGGGTTAAGGTTGAGCCACAGTTGGGTGAGTTTACCGAATAGGGTGTCATCTAGTAGGGAGATGCGCCACCAGCAAGCAGTACCCGCAGCGATGGGTTTTGTGTATTCCCATTGCAGAAGACAATCTCTACTGCCGATGAATCGTTGGCTGACTTGCAAAGGGCTGAGGGTGAAGGATTTATCTACCTTAGATTGGTGGAGGTAGTCACCCAGTTCGCGATCTACAGAACTGACGAGGGTAAGAAAAAGGGCGTGAAGATGCCTTCCCGTCAAAAACTGTGGTGGAATCGGTGACTGGGGTAGGAGGTTGAGAACGAGGCTATGGGGCATGGTTTAGATCACCCAAAATTCTTCATCATCAGGACATTTCAGTGCAACTCCAGCAGAGGCGATCGCTAAAATACCAGACAAGCTTGGAAAGAATGTGTATTGCTTAGGTGCGGGAGAATCGTAGGACGAGACGAAAATTGGGTAACACTCTAATCCCTGCTTTCTCAAACGCACGATCACCCAACGATTCTTCGCAGTTTCAGAAACAATCACACCTGGAATGAGGGTTTCTTTGATTGCTTTGTTCAAAGATGTTGGTAGCTCTGTGGGACGGATACCTCCTCCTTGTATTCGTGTAATGCTATAGTTTTCAAAGGCAAAAAGCTTACACAGGTAAATGTTTTTGAATTCTTCTAAGTCATCAACCTGTAAGGAAAATGCTAGATTGTACGGTTCATCAACCCGTGATGTGACTGCGATAAGCTCTCCATCACTCTCAAATTCATAGAAGCGCAGCAAATGAATTGGGTCGAGATTGGTTTCTCCCACTTCATCCAAAAGTAGATTATGGGGATCGTAAACTTTGACATTATCAAATAAGCTATCTCGAAATCGAAAAAGTGGTGCATAGCTTGCTTTGAGAATTTTTGCATACTCCTGCAAGTTCTCTGCAAGTTCCCGATTTTCCTGAATTTCTTGCTTCACCTCATCAAGTGTAATTCTTTCAAAATCTTCAGGACAGTAAGCTTTGAGATAACTCATGACACAGCTTTGTCCACCTTTGATGTATTTCCAATCCTTCTGAATTTCTTTGACAGTCTTACGAGAAATTTCTTCTGCACCTTTCAAGATATTCATGCGCTTGCGATAGAAGCTCCATTCTCGTTTTCCACCAAGTACAGTCTGCAATGTTTGATAGAGTTGAGTGACCAGAGACTCTTCAGGCAAAGTTTCAAGTAAGTTCTCAAGTTCGAGTAATGGTTTTGCAATTTCCAAGAATGCTTCAGAACGCCAGTAAATCTCCAAAAATGGACGCTTCATGCAGCCCAGACTTTCTAGCATTTGCTTGAGAGCTTCCCGTCCACCAGAGCAGTCTAGATTCTCTATTCCCTGTTCCCAAGCTTGTTCAGGTAAATAGGCGATGGCTTCTGAGGGAATATCGGTTTGTTTTTTACCTAACACCCGCCCAACTCGTCCAATACGCTGCCAAAAAGAAAAGCGATCGCGTGTTGAGAAAATTAGCCAATCAAGGTTTTGTCGCTCCGGCTCAACTTCACGTTCAAAGTTAAATCCGACATCTACTGTACTCGTTGCGAGAATGACTTGCTTTTGTGCTGCCTTTTGTCGTTGTTCGCTCGGCGTACTTCCCGTGATACGCCAACAAATATTTTCTAAACCTCTTGCTCTCAACTCTTTAGACAAGCCATCGAGCGTATATTTAGAGTCGAGAATCACTGCACCGTTGCAATCAGGATAGTTTTTCAATCTTTGAACAACTTCATTCGCAATTTCGGCAATCAGTGCATCTCTGTCTAATTGCTTGCGAATCTCCAGACTAACTGATGTTTGAGAAGGAGTGAGATGATCGGTTTGTGATTCTCCATTAATAAAGTCAGAAACTCTTACTCCAGATTGTTTGAGAACTCTTAAAGCTTCTTCACAGGCTGGTTCTGGTGTTGCTGTCAGAAGAACAACTTTGCGATTGTACTGAAAGTAGCCAAACTCCTTTGAAAGAGCTAGGTAAAAGAATAAGCTGACAAGTTGCTTAGCATCGTACAGGTGAAACTCGTCAAAGATGATTGTGGCAAAGCTGCTGTAAAAGACACTGGCAATATTGCTGCGATCTTTTGGATCGTATTGGAAAAAAGCAGCGTAATAGAAAATATCTGGGTTGGTAACGAGTAGAATTGGTCTACCACCGCCGCACTCCGGAAAAATCGTTGCAGGTTCGCGCAGGACATTGTAAAGTTTCTCGCCAGAGCGTTTACCAACGAGGTCATCTCGCCAGCTTTTGATATCCTTTGCAGATGCAGCTTTGACGATATGGGGTAGACCTGTATCCCGCACAAATTTTTCTGCTGCTTCAGTTTGTTGTTCGATCAGTGCGTTAGTGGGTGCGATGTAAACGGCGTTGCGATCGCGGTTATGGTGTAGCACGCTCAGCCCAGCTTTGGTTTTTCCGGTTCCTGTTGGTGCCAGGTCAAGGATAATATCATGCGTTTTTGCTGCCTTATAGACATCAACTTGGTGCTGAAGTGTCTGGTTCATGAAAGCCTGTGCTAGATCTGGTGGTAGATCG
>DATNQP010000008.1:0-13153 GCA_036703965.1 Leptolyngbyaceae cyanobacterium | reverse complement strand
AAACAGGTCAGAGTGTTTATCAACTTAAGCATGGACTGCTTTCAAACTATTTAATTGCTCAACTCAAGCGTCCAGTGTTAGTCATGTCCTTAGCCTAATTCTGGAGATGCGATCGCATGTGACAGTTGCGTAAGTCCTGTGCTCTTGTGAGTATGAAGATACAGCCAAAAATTTTACCCAGGTTAAATCAACCTGGGCAGAATTTATTATGTACCAGCCATATTATGAATTGCGGTGGCTAGCGGTTTTAAAACTGAATTAGGAAGCTTCCATAATTAATAGTATATTACAAACCTTAAAAAAGAATCAACAAATCGTTACCTTTTACAAAAAATTGACAATATGGGCTGAAAGCTTTGGCAGATGACAGCTTGAGCTATTTTTCTGATAGAGTGACAACCCCCCTTAGGGATAAATTGTCGAGTAGACGGTTTTTATCAAGAAAACTCAGCGAATCTCCAACCCAACTAGCTGTTTTTGAGCTTTTTTTGACCTAACTATCCGGATTTTCCCCTAGGCGGCAGGAAAGGTAACTCAGAAAACCCAAGCCACTGTCAATTCACCGGTAACTGTTGTGGGTAGCATGAGCGCACTCCCATTTCACCCCTTGTGTGGCTTAGTCAAAGCAGTTTTACTCAAGCACGGAAACAAGACACAGCTATGGTTATGCAACCTACATATGATAAAGGTGTTATCGAAAACCAGACCATTGAGATATCTCAGGAAGGATTGCGGTCTATTTTGAGTCAAATAGAAACCGAACTTCTCGATAGCGAAGTTTACCGCCGCACAATGGCTGGATTACAGACGATGTTAGGAGAGGCTTCTGGTACCGCCCATATTCTAGTCAAGGCAGTGGGGCGAGAAGCCGTCCGGTTGACTTTCCAGGAATTTGCTCGACAGTATAAGGTTGTTCCTGTCACTTCGGAGGGAACGAATCCAGCTAGAGACGAAGAATTAGATTTACCCCACATGGTAGAAGATAATCCAGTACAGGCAGAGTCAGAGGTAGACGAAACCTCGGTAGAAGAAGCTGCCAATTCAGTTGAGACGACTAAACGTCCTAGCCTAGTCAGTAGATTGATGGGTGATACTAAACCCAGCAAGAAACTCACCAAGGCAGAATTGGAAGTGCAAAAGGCAGCACAAGCACGGCAGGAACTTCTGCGTCAAGTTGGTCAAGAGCTGCGGCAGGCGCGTGAAGCCCGATCGCTCAGTGTCCTGCAACTTCATAATCAAACTCTTGTGCCGCTCCATCACATTGAGGCTTTAGAATCCGGTTGCCTAGACCATTTACCAGAAGATGTCTACATTCGCGGCTTTATCCGCCGGATTGCCCATGTGTTGGGTTTGAATGGTATGGCGATCGCAGATTCCTTACCGGCACCTGATCCAGTAAAATCTGTAGTTCCTTCCTGGTATCACTCCGCAACAGTGCCAGGATTTCAGCTGAGTTCAATGCATCTATATCTCGGCTACACAGCCCTGATTGCCGGAGCTGTGGGAGGATTGAGCTTGATGTCAAAGCAATCGACGCCAGATGCATCCATTGAACCCCAGCCATCGGGTTCATCCCACGCCGTTTCTCCTAAAGCTGATCGTGCCGAACCTACGAATAAGCCTGGGATAAAATCTAGCCAAACTGGCGTCAAAGCGGGAGCAGATATTGCTCCACCAGAGGCAATGCCGTTTTAGTCTTAAAGTTTTCATGAAGGGGGGCGGGGGGATAAGAGGGTGTCTGATCCCTCTTTTGTTATTTCCGGGAAAGAATCACGATTAGACCTCTTGCAAAAGTCGCAATGCGCCTGTAGGGGCGAAGCCTTTGTGCCTTAATTTATGGCGCTTACAACTGGATTTTTACACGAATGCTTCGCCCGATTTCTAAGCCCCAAAGTAGCAAAAGAGGGCTGATACCAAATCCGGGCTTTATACCCCCTTTTTCACCAACCCGCATAACCTTGTAGAGACGTTCCGCCGGAACGTCTCTACGACTTGCTATTTTTTAATCTTTAATTGTTCGACAACGTTGGAGATAAATTTCAGCAACTTTATCCATTGGGTTCTGACGCAAACAATCTTGAAACAGTTGTGCTGCCTCACGGAAAGAACCAAGATTGTAGAGCAACAGGGCTTGTTCAAATTCTCCTTTAGTTGCTAACTTGCCCTCTCGAATTTCAGGTAAGTCGGCATCAAATACCTCATATACAGTTACCGCTGTTGATTTTCCTTTAACAATTACCCGGTCGATAATGCGAAATGAATACTGGTTCGCATCTCGTAACTGTGAGAACGTGTGGTTAGAGATGAATAACGACACTCCATAACTTTTTGTCAATCGTTCAAGGCGAGACGCTAAGTTGACGGCATCACTAATCACGGTGCTATCTACCCGCGACTGCCCACCGACTGTACCCAGCATCAAAGACCCTGTATTAATACCAATGCCTATCTGAATCGGTACATAGCCAGAGTTGGCGCGATGTTGATTATATTCCATAACCCTGTGCAACATGGCAATCCCAGCCTTGACGGCATCATCAGCACTACCACTAAACAGTGCCATAATTTCATCGCCAATATACTTATCAATAAAACCCTGATTTTCAATAATGGCAGGCTCCATGCGAGATAGAAAAGCATTGATAAATTTAAAATTATCTTCGGGTGTCATGCTTTCCGATAGGGTGGTAAAGTCCCGAATATCGGCAAATAGCACCGACATCTCCTGCTGTACATGATCGCCTACTTGGACATCGACAATACTGTTCTTGTTCAAAAACTGGAGAAATTGACGAGGGACAAAGCGTGAGAACGCTTCATTGAGTTGAAAGAGTTCATTAGTGAACTTCTTATTCTCTGTTTCTGAGCGTTTGCGTTCGGTGATGTCTTGAAAGGCAGCGATCGCATAAACAATGTTACCCTTGTCATCGAAAATGGGTATTCCCCGAACCTCTATGGGAATAATCCTGTCAGGTTGATGGATTTCGATATCATCAACGGTGATACTTTCGCCTCGCAATGCCCGCAGGATAGGCTGGCGATCGCTGGGGTAAAGCTGATCGGTTCCCGCAAGATAGGCTTGATAAACCTGTGCCACTGGTTGGGACTTCGTTGGGGGGGCAACTCCTTTGCCAAGAATCTGCTGTGCCGTCCAATTCGCGTAGTAGGGCTTACCCTTAGCATCTAGTACAAACACGCCCACCGGCACGGCGTCCAGGAATTGAGCCAACTTTCTTTCACTGTTGCTCACCTTGTCAAACAACAAGTCTTCAACCGTATCGCCATGTTCAGTTGTCGTTTCCAATAAGATTTCTAAGTCCGTCTTGTCCCTAGTAACAATTGCCAAAAGAGACTCAAGTTCTGCTGCCAACCTTTGTAGTGCGGTTTCGGCACGCTGACGTTCAACAACTTCAACTTGTAGTTGTTGATTTAATTCATATAACTGAACCTCAATGGTATCAGCATGGATAGTAGTCGTCTCCAGCAATAGCTCCAGGTCAGTCTTGTCCTGCTTCAAGTCTTCCACTTCCTGGCGCAGTTTTTCTATTTCTAAGAGGAGCTGTTCTATAGGTACTTGTTTTGCCTGCATCGCCATAGGATTTGTGCTTTACAAAAAAAAATACGTTATGTGTAACACCTGTCCTGACGATGCACCTTGTAGCGATTCTATTCTAATTCCAGCTGCAAAGAAGGCATCAAACGTTGCAAATTCTTTAACGACTTTCCTTGCCAGGGGATAGTCTTAGAGCCTCGTACCAGTATCTGACTCGTATTTTTCTGACGCACCTTGAGCACAAACTTTGAGATAACATTGATTCCTGAACTGTTGAGGAATTCTAGCTCCCGCAAGTCTAGAGTAATCGTCGCTGGCTCTTGGTCCGCTAGCTCATTCAATAACTGTACGATGGGCGCATATTCTTCCATACCACTTAGCCGCAGTGAACCCTGGTAGGCCACTGTATCGCTCACTGGGTCGTAGTAAATGCTGTAATCCTCGGTCTGAATCTCCATTACCCCAAAGCTCCTTGCATAGTCTTAGTAGCCTAGCTAGACTACACCGTCAGTTGCACCATTGTGGTTACAGCGATCGCTTCCGGGTACTCTGGGAGCGCTTCAAACTTCCAACCGAGCTTGGCTAGATAATCATTCATCATTGTTAGAAAGCCTAACCCAGAGACACTCGCGCTCTCATCTTCTGCATTGCTTTCTAGCTGACGAATGTACAACTCACTGGGGTCAGAGTTCATTAACTCCTCAATAAATGCCTGAAACTTCGCGCTCGTTTGGGGCTTGACACTGTTAGTGGCGAGAAATATCAGTTTATCACTATGCCTTTGAAGCGTCAGACTGATGGGGTGCGGCGAGGTCTCGTCACTAAACTTCATTGCATTTTCCAACAACTCATTGCCAATAAAGCTCACAGCACTCTTGACCTCTGCTTTGGTGTTGGTTTCGGTGGTAGCGTCCTCACAACTAGGAAAGAACGTTGCAAAGTAGTCAGCCATAAAATCCGCTGACAAACCATTGGTTCGCCAGCGCTGCTTGACCGGGACAAAGGTAGGCGAAAATACAATAGTCAAGTATTCCTGCTCGACAGGCAGCTCCTCGCTGAAGTCTCCGAAAATCTGAGTCCTATCAATTCGATTTTGGATTGATTGTCCTTCGTCCTTTGTCCTGGGCATGTGACCAATGATTAATGACTATTTCTGTTTGATGATCAGCAAAGTGATGTCATCGTAAACCCTTTGCTCGCCGATATGCCGCCGCACGTCGTCAATGACAGCCTGCCTGATTTTCTCAGCTGACTGGTACCAGTTGTTGCTGGCGATCGCACAAAGTCTCTCAATGCCGTATCGCACGCCCGACAGATTTTCGGCTTCAGTAATCCCATCGGTGTAGAGTACTACTACGTCTTTTGGATTCAACTCCACCTTGGTTTGGGCGATGAAATCAGCAATGTCGGCTTCTAGACCAATGGGAAAGCCTAAATCGATTGTGTCAATTCGTTCTACCTGACCGCCAGAGCGCACGACAATCATCTCTTCATGTTGACCGCTTAGGCACAAGACTCCCTCTTGGTAGTCCAGCAAGGCTAGGCTCAGATTTTTATCCGAGTTCATTCGCTGTACATTGTCGTAAATTACCCGGTTGATCACGTTCAAGAATTTAACGGGGTCAGTCTCATTATTCGCCAGCAGGGTACGCACTGCCGTTTGCACCATAATCATTAATACCCCGCTCTCTAACCCGTGTCCAGTGACATCACCAATGCCAATTTTGATCAAACCCTTGTCCTGAAGCACGTCGTAGTAGTCTCCCCCGACCTCTTCAGCTGGCTCCATAAAACCAGCAATCTCTAGCTTGGTAATTTGACTCAGCTCTTCTTGTTTGGGTAATATCATCTGCTGAAGTTGGCGTGTAACTTCTAGTTCAGCCCTCATCCGGAGATTTTCAGCTCTAAGTCGCTGGTTTAGGAGGGTTATTTCCTGGTTGGCTTCATTGAGTTCGGCTGTCCTTTGTTCAACGCGCTGTTCTAGCTCCTGCTTTGCCTGTTCTAAAGCGATAAAGGACTCGCGTAACTGTTGAGCCATGTGATTGAACGAGTCTGCTAGAACCTCTAGTTCATTCACACCCTTCATCTCTATCTTGGGGTCTAATTCCCCACTGGCAAAGTCCGAAGTAGCAGCTCGTTTGGCGATCGCTGAAGACGCTTCGCTCAAAAGCAGAATCGGCTGGGTAATTGAACGAGCCGTCAGGATTCCCAGTACGGTGGCTAGGATTAAGGCTACCAGACATAGGACGATAGTAGACTGGGTGTTGGCATCGATGCGCTCCATAAAATCGGCTTCTGGAATCACCACGACCATAAGCCAGTCCAGACCTCGACCATCCTGTAGCGGAGTTACCTGAACAAATTGACGCTTGCCATTGAGTTGGAAGATTAATTGCTGGTTACTGTTAATCCGGTCAAAGACGCCAAACCTCTTTTGTAAATACTGAGCGGCGGATTGAATTAAGAGATTATTGCTGTGAATAGCATTCCGCCGTTCTCGTCCCTCTTTAGTCGTGACAAAGGGTAATTCGTTTGCCGAACTGGCAACAATTTCTCCAGAACGCTCGATGATGAAGGCTTGTCCAGACCGACTGATTTTCAGGTTACGGAGAAAATCACTGATTTGTGAAAGGGTGAAATCAATTGCCAGCACGCCACGGAGGCTACCTTTGTCGTTGTAGATGGGTACAACCGGAGTAATGCCTAGATCGGGTGCAGCCGTAAACAGGTAAATTGGTGACCAGGTCGGTTTGCCTGCCTGCACAGCAGCCTTGTACCACGGTCGAGTACGCGGATCGTATTCGTCGGTTTTGATTAAGTTAGTGCGATTTCCCTGTTGATCGAGGTGATAAATCTGGCGGCGAGACGCTGTAGATTCGTCTTGGATATAGACCAGATCTGGGTTTTCCTTCTTAAGCAGAATGAATTTTCCCGCTTCATCACCGTAGTAAAGGGTAGGCACTAGGTTAGTTAGTTGAACTTGCTGCCAGAAATAGCGTTCGACACGGGGAAAATCTTCGATATCTAAGTTCCCAGTCCGAATCGCCGTTGCGTTCATTTGTAAGAATAGCTGGGGAAAGTCTGCTAAGGTTTGGACATGCTCTTCGATACGAGCGGAGACTTCTCGACTTAACCGAGCAGCAAGGTCGTTGACGGCTTTCTGCCCGTTGCGTAACGAAAGCCACCCTACCAACGCCACTACAGTAAAGATTTGGAAGACGAACGGCACTACGAGGATTATGCGTAGAGGCACTTTTCCAAAAACTTTTGAATTCCAGAGGGTTGAAGATTTAATTGTCATGGGGGCGATCGCTCCTTGATGACTAACGGAATCCTTTGTACATGAGACAAGGGCGATAAATCGAATATCTGCTTCCAGTCCAATTGGAAAGCGCAAAAGGGAAAATCAGCTATTCTTACTTCCCCTGCTTCCCCAGCCCCCCCGCGCCCCCTGCCTAAGACTACCGAAATTTGATTACTGAAGCGAGGCTCCAAGCTGGGGGGATTGACAGCGCTCAAGATAAATTTGAGCCACTTTATCCCTTGGGTTTTGGTGCAGGCAAGCTTCAAACAGTTGTGCCGCCTCAGTGTAAGAATGCCGCTCGTAGAGCAATAAAGCTTCTTCAAAAGCGTCTTTCGTGGCTGCCTTGCCTTCTCGGATAACCGGCAAATCCGCATCAAAGACTTCAAAAATTGACACAATTTCTGATTTTCCCTTGACTTTTACCCGGTCAATCAGGCGGATGCTAAACTCACTGGGATTTTGCAGGCACGAAAAGGTTTGGTGACTGATTAACAACGATACTCCATAATTTTTTGTCAGCTCTTCAATCCGAGCAGCTAAATTGACAGCATCACTAATGACGGTTCCCTGCATCCGATTTTGTCCACCTACTGTGCCCAGCCTCAAAGAGCCTGTATTGATACCAATCCCGATTTGAATCGGGACATAGCCAACCTTAGCGCGATGTTGATTATATTCAGCTAGTCGGTGCAGCATGGCAATCCCCGCTTTGACAGCATCATCTGCTGCTGCGCCAAACAGTGCCATAATTGCATCGCCAATGTATTTATCAATCACCCCATTATTTTCAATGACCGCAGGTTCCATGCGAGAGAGATAGGAATTGATAAATTTGAAATTGTCTTCCGGCGTCATACTTTCCGACATGGTAGTGAAGTTGCGAATATCGGCAAATAGCACCGACATTTCCTGCTGCACTTGGTCGCCTAATTTGACATCAACAATACTTTTTTTATTTAAAAGTTGGAGGAATTCACGGGGGACAAATCGTTCATAAGCTAGGTTGAGCTGAAGGAGTTCTGAAGTAAAATTTATTCGCTCTGCTTCTGCCTGTCTGCGTTGCGTAATGTCTTGAAAGGCTACGAGCGCATAAGCAATGTTACCCGTTTCATCAAAAATTGGTGTTCCCCAAACCTCTATAGGGACAATCTTGTCTCCTTGACGGATTTCAATATCATCAACCGTTGTACTTTCGCCCCTCAACGCTTGAATGATCGGCACCTTTTCTACAGGGTACACCTGAGTTGTGCCCGCGATATAGACTTGATAAACCTCTGCCAATTGCTCGGCATTAGCTTCAGGTGCGATTCCTTTACCAAGAATCTGCTGTGCCGCGAGATTAGCATAGTAGGGTTTGCCGCTGGCATCCACCACGAACACCCCAACCGGCACAGCTTCTAGGAATTGAAGCAATCTTCTCTCACTTTCCAGAACAGTCTCTACTGCTTTTCTGTGCAACTCGGCTTCAACAGTATCAGAATGTTCAGTTGTCGTCTCCAGCAAGATTTCTAGGTCAGCTTTTTCCCTCTTCACGTCTTCTAGTTCTTGGCGCAGCTTATCTACTTCCAAAAGAAGCTGTTCTCTCGATGGTTGTTCTTCCTGCATCGCGGTAGGACTTACGCCTTGACAAAAGTACATTTATATGTAGTTTATATAGATTTCTGCACTCACTCTACCTCTACAAAAGTTCTTATTCTAATTCCGGTCAACTCTGGTGTTGCTATTTCAATTCCAGCTCCAAAGTAGGCATCAATCGCTGTAAGTTCTTCAACGACTTTCCCTGCCAGGGTATCGCCTTAGACCCTTGTACTAACATCTGAATGTTCTTTTTCTGACGTACCTTTAGCACAAACTTCGACAACATACTAATTCCTGAGCTGTTGAGAAATTCTAGCTTCTGTAGATTTAGAGTAATCGTTAGTGGCTCTTGGTCAGCCACATCATTGAGCAACTGTACTATTGGTGCGTACTCTTCCATCCCACTTAGCCGCAGTGAACCCTGGCAGCTTACAGTTGCAGTTGCTGTGTCATAGGATACAGTGTAATCTTCAGCCTTAATCTCCATTGCCCCAAAGCTCCTTACCTATGGCGGGTGACGGATGTAATCTATACCGGCAGCTGAACCATTGTAGTGACGCTGATGACTTCCGTCTCTTTTTGGACAGTCTCAAATTTCCAGCCAATCTCTGCCAGATAATCATTGATCATGGTGAGAATGCCTAAGCCAGAAATCGTGTTGCTCTCGTCTTCTGCACTTTTTTCTAATTGATGAATATACAATTCGTTTGGGTCTGAGGTCATTAACTCCTGGATGAAAGCCTGAAACTTCTCTGCGGCTTCGGCAGAAATGCTGTTAGTGGTGAGAAACACCAGTTTGTCATTATGTAATTGCAGGTGAATGCTGATCGGGTACTGCGATGTTTCGTCATTAAACTTGATCGCATTCTCTAACAACTCATTGGCAATGTAGCTAACCGCACTCTTGATCTCGGCTTGTCTATCGCTTTCAGTGCGATCGCTCTGGCTGCTGGGAAAGAACGTCGTGAAGTAGTCGGCTAGAAAATCAGCCGATAAACCATTATTGCGCCATCGTTGCTTGAGTGGGACGGAGCTAGGAGAAAATCCGACGATTAAGTATTCCTGGCTGGGGGGCAAATCATCAATGAAGTCGCCGAATATTTGAGTCACTGTCACTAATCCTCTTACGCTACCTACTTCTGCTTGAGTACCAGCAAAGTGATGTCATCGTAGACTTTTTGCTCTATTTACTCCCTTCTTGGTAGAAGAATACCGATAACTCTAGGGGACTGGCGACTGGGGAAAAGGTGACTGGGAGAAGACTTGCAATAGGTAATCTTAGAGCCGGAAGGGAGTAACTTCATTTTCGTTAACTTGAGCTTGTTGAGAATAAAACGACCGATCTTCTTTAACCACAAATCGCCCCAATCTCCATCTAGCGCATGGCTTCTGCTGTGATTGTCACCCCGTCAGCTGTCTACCAGTAAGCAGATAAGTGGTCATATCCCCCTTGCCCTTGACAGAGATAACGCCCCGTTCCTCAAACACATACTTATCCCTGAGTAGCTCATAAGTAGCGGCTGTCACCTGAATGGCACCATCAACGCCTTGGGATTCCATACGGCTAGCAACGTTAACAGTATCGCCCCACAAATCGTAGGTGAACTTTTTGATGCCAATGACGCCTGCGACGACAGGACCACTGTTGATGCCAATCCGCAGCCTGAACACTTCACCCGTCTCTTCCCCTACTCTCGCCATTTCCGCTTGCATATCCAGTGCCATTTGAGCGATCGCACTCGCATGATCCGGATGGGGCGTCGGCAAACCAGCGACAACCATATAGGAATCGCCAATCGTCTTGATTTTCTCCAAACCGTGCCGCTCAGCCAGCTGGTCAAACTTCGAGAAAATTAGATTGAGAGCTATTACCAGTTCTTTTGGAGAGGTTTGAGCCGAGAACTCGGTAAAGCCAACGATGTCAGCAAACAGAACGCTTACCGCGCCGTAGCTGTCGGCAATGATGCTTGGGTACCGTTTCAACTGCTCTGCAATTGGCTCAGGCAAGATATTGAGTAGTAGTTGCTCCGATTGTTCGTGTAGATAACGCACGGCTTCCCGCGCCACCTTACGCGCAGTAACATCGGAGATAGTGCCTTCGTAGTAGAGCAGCGCACCCGTGGAGTCACGAACCGCGCGGGTATTCTCTGACACCCAAATAACACCGCCGTCCTTACGATAGACCTGAGACTCAAAATCAAACACGGCATTGTCCACTTGGATAGCCGCCATGAATTCATTTCGGCGGTTGGAGTCAACATACACTTGCTGCGAGAGGTCTTTGATACTTGTGATGAGTTCTTCAGGAGAGGAGTAGCCAAAAATCCTTGCCAGTGCGGGGTTTGCGCTCAAAAAACGCCCGGATGGTGTCGTCTGGAAGATACCCTCGATCGCGTTTTCAACAATACTGTGATATCTCTGTTCAGCAAGACGAAGCGCTTCTTCAGCAGCTTTGCGCTGAATTACTGAACCTAGTTGGGTACCCACCGCCCAGACTAGCTCAATCAAGCGCTGATCTTGTTCGCGGGCTTCAAACGTGAAGAAAACAAAAACAGCCAGAACCTGGTCATTAACAACAATAGGAATGCCCAAACAAGAGGTGAGTCCGCTTTCGAGTACCATCTTGGAACCCACAAATACGGCTTCTGGCTCAATTGCAACATCCTGAATCCACTCTGGCTGCTTGGATGACCAAACCCGCCCAGGCAGTCCCTGATCGGGAGCAAATTGGAGCCTCTTGCTGTGCTGTCTGAAATTCTCTAGGGCGGACAAGGTTGCCCCGCCGGGATGGGTACTTGCATACCAAGCGGGGCTGGATTCTAGAACAGTCCCATCCGAGTGGGGAATCCACACTGCCCCAAAATTCCAGCCGATAGTCTCACACACTTGGCATAGGGTGACTTCCAGGGCAGAGTGAAAGTCTTGGGACTCACTAATGGCTTGCGTTATCGTTTGTAAGAGGCGGATTTTTTCTTCCGCTCGTTGGCGCTCACGCGCTTCTAAACTGAGGGAAACTACATCGGCTAAGGAGCCAGCAAAGTTCTGTTCATCTACTGTCCACTGGCGGGTCAACTCAGTGTGTTCGTAACACACCACTCCCACGATCTGACCTCCCACACGAATCGGGGCAGTCAATATCGCTGTCATTCCATAAGGACTGACAACCGTGTACCCATAAGGCAGGTATGATGCCTGCAATTCAATGCTGATGGGGTTGGTATCGGCATCGGAAACGGCAATAGTAGGCTCTTGTTCTAAGGCTTTGAAGTAGGCGGGATAGTCTACTGCCGTTAACGCCATTCCGTCTGTATGACGGTTGGCACTGCGCTCAAACAAGTCGAGACAATGAATCTTGGAGTGGTCAGGGCTGTATAACCACACGCTTACCCGCGAAATCTCTAGAGTCTGAGCAGCCGCTTCAGTGACTTGCCTCAGGGTAGAGTTCAAGTCTCCGTAGTTAACGGTTCTACTCTTGGCTAGAGCTACTAGTACTTGGTTCTGTCGGCGCAGCCGTTGATGGAGTTGTCCTTGCTGAATAGCGATCGCGATTGGCGTGGACAAAGCTTTTAGTAAATCCACCTCCAACTGCTGCCACTGCCGTGGTTCGTAGCACTGATGAGCAATCAGCAACCCCCACAACCGTTCTCTTTGTATGATGGGAACTACCAAGTTAGCCCTGACCTTAACATTCGCCAAAAAATCAACGTGGCACGGCGTTAAACCTGCTGTGTAGATATCTTCTACAACCCGGATACGACCCTGTTGGTAAAGCTGAATATAGGCTTCTCCAAAGCAGGAGTCAATAATTGTGGAGTCCTGTATGGATAGTTCCTCGGTGCTGACGGATTCTACAACAACAGCACCGCTCCAATCGTCAAAAAATCGATAAATAAGTACCCGATCTGTTTGCAGAAATTGCCGCACTTCACTGACCGTTGTGCTGAGAATCTCTTCTAAATTCAGCGATTGGCGAATCCGTTGGCTAATTTCGCTCAGCAATTGTTCCCGTTGAGCCTGCTGCCGCACTAACTCCTCCGCCTGCTGGCGCTCCTTGACTTCCTGTTGCAGTTGCAGATTTTGCTTTTGAAGTTCCTTTTGCAGGTTCTGGATAGTCAGGTGGTTCGTGATGCGGGCTAAAAGCTCTTCGGGTTGAATCGGCTTGGTGACGTAATCGACTGCTCCGACCTTAAACCCTCTCACCTTATTCACTGTCTCACAAAGCGCCGTCATAAAAATCACGGGGATATCTTGTGTTGACGGATTGGCTTTCAACCGACAGCAGGTTTCAAACCCGTCAATTCTGGGCATGAGTACATCTAAAAGGATGAGATTAGGCTGGGCATATACAGCCTGTTCGATCGCACTTTCACCATCTATTGCCACCAAGACTTCAAAACCAGAATCGGTCAAAAAATCACACAGCATCCCTAAATTAGTTGGGGTGTCATCTACGATTAAGATGACTCCTCCTTTCGGATTTCCTAGATTAGTCAGGGTGTCATCTGCGATTAATGTGACCCCTCCTCTCGGATTTTTCACTCTCATTCATGATCTAACGTGTAGGGTTTGAGAAACTCCCGGATTTGCTTCGTCTGAAAGCTTTTTGCTAGTTGACGAAGCTCCGACGCAAACGGCACCAATTGAGCATCCAACTGTTCAAGCCTTGCCACTACCTCCAGAATGCCCCTGACGTTGCCTCTCATGGCTAGATCCAACAG
>DATNQP010000007.1:0-3125 GCA_036703965.1 Leptolyngbyaceae cyanobacterium | reverse complement strand
CTTGCAGGTACAGGTAGCCATTCAACCGCAAGTGAGTTTGAAATAAAAAATAACGGTCGCCCGATATCTAAACTTTGTGCTTACGTGTCATCACAGAAACCTACACCAGGAAATGAGTACTATGCTTCAAGGCACATATCTGATTCTTTGCATTCTGGGAATTGCTTTACCCTACTCCCAATTCATCCCATTTCTACTTGAAAACGGACTGGATTTGGAACGTTTCTTTGAGCAGCTTTTTATCAATCGAATTTCTGCGTTCTTTGGTATGGATGTTGTAGTCTCATCTCTTGTCCTGTGGACATTTGTGTGGCTTGAAGGTTCACGGCTCAAAATGAAAAACTTGTGGCTCTACATCGCCAGTAATTTACTAGTTGGTGTTTCGTTAGCACTACCTCTGTTTCTCCTCCTGCGGCAGCGCAAGCTCGAAGAAACCACTCAATTAGATCAAATAGTTCAGTCTTAAAGACGCTCCTGTTTTAACCAATTTTTTAACCATTTTCCGTTCTCAAACTTTGTACTATCTTGGCTCAAGTACTCAAGTTATGTTGCGTAAACTACTTCGCAAAACACCTCTAGCCTGGTTACAGGTGAAGCGAGAAAAAACCCGCCTTATCGTTGCTTTGGCTGGAATTGGCTTCGCCGATATCCTCATGTTTTTCCAGCTTGGACTGATGGAGTCTGCCTATACTTCTGCTACGGGGATGCACTACAGGTTAAGGGGCGACCTGTTCTTGCTAAATTCTGTATCTGATAACGTGCAGACTATCAAACCCTTCTCGCGTTCCAGGTTATTTCAAGCAGCAGGCACAGACGGAGTCGCTGCCATCAACTCTCTCTATCTAGGAATCGGAAGATGGCGAAATCCTAGTAATCGAACATTCTGGCAGGTACAGATTTATGGTTTCAACCCAAGTAATCCAGCAATGGATGTGCCAGATGCCGCGCCGGAATTGAATAAACTCAAGATGTTGAATTATGTGCTTTATGACCAGGCAGCGCGACCTGATTTGGGTAATGTTGCCAGTCAACTTCAGAAATCTAAACCGCTTTCAGCCCAACTTAATGACTTACAAATTAAAGTCACTGGAGTCTTCACAATGGGAGCCTCTTTCTCGGCTGATGGCAATCTGATTGTTAATGACTCTACGTTTTTGCGTCTGTTTCCAGAACGCCAAGCAGATGATATCGATGTCGGTCTAATCACGTTGAAACCGGGTGCAGACATCGAGCAAGTGCAAGCAGATTTAAAAGCCAAATTGCCGAATGATGTGCTGGTTCTAACCAAGGAAGAATTTATCCAACGGGAGAGAAACTATTGGAGTCAAGTCAGTCCCATCGGCGTTATCTTTGGCTTTGGAACTATCGTGGGCTTTTTGGTGGGGACGGTAATTGTTTATCAGATTCTTTACTCTGATGTTTCCGACCATCTACCCGAATACGCCACGCTCAAAGCAATGGGCTACGGCGATCGCTTCCTAGTTGGTATTTTGCTGCAAGAGGCGTTGATTCTGGCAATCCTAGGTTTTATGCCCGGATTTGCGGTTTCACTAGGGCTTTACGGACTCATTGCCCAAGCGACACTACTTCCCGTCAAAATGTCGCTAGATCGTCTGGTACTTGTGCTGTCTTTGACGCTTGTGATGTGCATTGCATCGGGAGCGATCGCGATGCGTAAGTTACAGTCTGCCGACCCTGCTGACATTTTTTAATTAGTCATTAATCATTAGTCATTGGTTTTACTACCAATTACCTATTACCAATTAGCTATTACCATCTATGCAACCCGTAATTTCTGTTCACCAGCTCAATCACTACTTCGGTGAAGGAGAACTGCGAAAACAAGCGCTATTTGATATCAATCTCGACATCTATCCCGGAGAGATTGTAATCATGACTGGACCATCGGGGTCTGGTAAAACGACGCTGCTAACGCTAATGGGAGGCTTGCGTTCTGCACAGGAAGGCAGCTTAAAAATTCTGGGGCAAGAAATGAATGGAGCAAGTAAGAAAGCAATGAGGCAGGTGCGGCAGCAAATTGGCTACATCTTCCAGGCACATAACCTGTTGACTTTTCTCACAGCTAAGCAGAATGTGCGAATGTCTCTAGAGCTACACGATCGCTATCTAGACCAAAATATGGATGAGATAGCAACTGATATTCTCAAGACAGTTGGTTTAGGAAATCGTGTGGATTACTACACCGATAATCTATCTGGAGGACAAAAGCAACGAGTTGCGATCGCGCGTGCCTTAGTGAGTCATCCTAAAATTGTTCTGGCAGATGAACCTACCGCCGCACTAGATAAGAAATCCGGTCGAGATGTGGTAGAGCTGATGCAGAAATTGGCAAAGGAACAGGGCTGTACAATTTTGCTAGTCACGCATGATAATCGGATTTTGGATATTGCCGATCGCATTGTTTACATGGAAGACGGTCGCTTGGCAGACAAGTCTAATGCAGTTGCACTAGTGGAATAGCGATCAAGCAGAAAATTTTACCCTAATAACAAGTTAGGCTGCTTTGGTTATCGGTAAGGGTAGTGCTTAAAGATTGTCGGTTGGTGTTCGGAGCCAAGCTAGAATTAGCTAACCGTATCAATTGCTTTTACAAAAAAATGGGTGAAACTTCCTGGACATTGACTATTGATACTGAAAGATTAATCCTTCGTCCCCAACAACCAAGTGATTACGAGTCTTGGTACGCGGGCTTTTCTGGGCGATTGCCAAAACAGCATCAATACGATGAGGGGCAGGTTAGTTTGGAGGAGTGCGATCGCCAATGGTTCGCGGATTTGTGTCAGCGTCACCAACAGCTAGCGTTAAACGATCAAGTTTATATATTTGGCATCTTCTCTCGCCAAAATAATCAGCATCTTGGACATATCGACATTTCAACCATTCGTCGTGAAGAAAATCAGTGGGCGAGTTTAGGATACGGAATTCACAACCAACACTGGCAGCAGGGCTTTGGCAAGGAAGCAGTTCGATCCGCACTCATTTCTGGGTTTGAAATCCTGGGTTATCATCGCATTGAAGCTTTCATTAATTTGGATAATCAAGCCTCCATTGCGCTTGCTCAAAGTGTGGGTATGCAAAAAGAATGTATTCGTCGCGGCTTTGTC
>DATNQP010000006.1:0-11118 GCA_036703965.1 Leptolyngbyaceae cyanobacterium | reverse complement strand
GAGGTCTTCTGCTTGCTGCGTTTCAGTTCCTTGCACTGCTGGTAAGTACACCTTAAATTGGGTTCCTCGTCCGACCTGACTGTACACATTGATGAAACCACCGTGGTTTTTGATGATGCCATTTACTGTTGAAAGACCAATCCCTGTGCCTTTTCCCAGCTCTTTTGTCGTGAAAAATGGCTCGAAAATTCTATCCAATAGTTCAGGGGGAATGCCCGTTCCCGTATCCGAGACAGTAATCACTATGTAGGGACCAACTTGAGCCTCAAGATTCATTCGGGTATAGTTTTCATCAATTAAAAAGTTTTCGGCAGAAATCTTCAGAGTACCCCCATCTGGCATCGCATCACGAGCGTTGACGCACAGGTTCATTAGCACCTGATGTAGTTGGGTGGCATCCGCACACACAGCCCAAAGGTCTGACTCGATATCGGTATAAACGTCGATGGATTTAGGAAAGGTCTGGTTGGCAATCTGCCTGATTTCTAATAATAAGTGCGTAACTTGAACAGCTGTGCGCTTCCCTTCGGTTATCCGTGCAAACGACAGCATTTGCTTGATCAATGCAGCTCCGCGTTTAACATTGGTTTCCTGCATTTTAAGCAGCCGCTGAGTTGGCTCATCAGCATTGGGGAGTTTTAGCTGTAGCAGTTGAGCAATGGTCAGAACTGCCGCCAGGATATTGTTCAAGTCATGGGCAAGGCCGCTAGCGAGGGTACCGAGGCTCTCCAGTCGTTGGCCATGGAGAAACTGCCTTTCTAGTTGTTTCTTTTGCGTAATGTCGGTGTTAACAATAAGGAGAGATTTTGGTTGCCCTTGTTCATCGCGCATCAGTGTCCAGCGGCTTTCAACAAGAATGTCCTTGCCATCTTTAGTAAGTTGATTCAGCTCCCCTTGCCACTTGCCTATCTCAATAACGGTTTTCTGGATTTCTTCGAGTTGAGGTGAGGTATCCTGGTCTAAAAGCTCATTGGCACTCATGGCAAGGGCTTCGGCTACCTGCCAACCGTATAAGCGCTCGGCACCCTTGTTCCAGAATAAGATTTGGTGGTCGAGAGCTTGAACAAAAATTGCATCGGTAGTAATGTCGAGCAAGGCAGCTTGTTCGCGAATTGTCTGTTCTGACCGTTTACGTTCACTGAGTTCGGTTTGAGCCTGCTCGAAGAGTGTGGATTGCTGAATCGCGTTAGCGAAGCGGGGCGCGATAGCGCACTTCGCTAGCTGTGTTGCCAAGTTCTGGAGCAAGTTGAGTTCCAACGGCTGCCAGTGTCGTGGCTCCAAACACTGGTTAGCCACTAGCAATCCCCACAACTGTTCCCCTTGCACAATTGGTACCACCAAGTTAGCTCTGATCTGAAGCCGAGCCAGTAGATCGAGGTGACACTTGGATAAACCTGCGGTGTGAATATCTGCTATAGCCTGGATACGACCCTGTTGGTAGAGCTTGCGGCAAGTAGCTTCTATAAAGAAGGAGTCTTTGATTTTTGTTCCTAGGATAGGCGACCAGCCAGAAGCTACAGATTCTACTACCACCGAACCGCTCCAATCCGGGTCAAAGCGGTAAATGAACACGCGATCGCTCTGAAGAAATTGCCTGACTTCAGACACTGTGGTGCTAAGAATCTCCTCTAGGTTTAATGAACAGCGGATACGTTGGGCAATCTCCGTCACCAGTCGCTCTCGCTCAACTTGCCGTCCCAGAACCTCCTCCTGACGCTGGCGATCGGCAAGCTCAACCGCTGCTTGAGTCCGAGTCTGGCATTCACTGCTGATTCTCTGGCGGTAGTTGTGGAAGAAGTTAGCCAATTCAGGCTCCTCCTCCAGTAAGGCACTGAGATTATCTTGTACTCGCTTATCTGTTTCATATTTAACTTCGGAGTGGCCTTCCATCCACACATGACACGTCTTGATGTAAGCGATCAACGTGACTAGATGCTGGTAGTTGATAGACCCCAGAAGATGGCGTAGCTCATTGCGACAATGCTCAGCTCGGTCTCGTTCCAAAGCAATAAATATTGAACAGTAGAGGAGACTTTCTTCAAGTGTTGAGTTTGAGTCTGTCCAGACTCTCAGGAGTTCAGGCTGCGCCGTCAGCCTCCTGAGGTGTTCATCAACGTCCCTTTGTGTTGGGGGAGGTGCTTCAAGCAACTTCAGCACCTCTCGTGCCTTCATCCCTAAGGTACGCAAAGTACAACTATGGCAGATCATGCAGTAGGGTACTGCACAGAAGCGTGAGAGGTACGCGGAAAGTTTTTCCTTGAATAGGGCTGGCAGCGGATTATTCACATACGCAGAACGTGTCTGTTGCCATAGGTTTTCCAACACCTTTGGAGCTTGTTCTGCTGGGGCAAAGAAAGGCGGGACAAAACCAAATTCTGCCTCAATTTCTGCCCTAATTGGCTCACAGGTTTGTCCTAAAGTCATAGTAGTTCTAAGTGGCGGTTCTTCATCAAATACTTGGGCATTCCGTTCTCAGTCGGCTGCTACTCAGTAGCGATAAATGTCAGCTCGGCTATAGAACATCGTAATCATTTCTGGCTGAGTCGTTTGCATAATTCTACTGATTAGTCAAGAGTAAAACTATCAGTGATGAGAATTCCAAACTGTTTAGAAGTGGGGCTAAAAAGTTGCTGATTGAGATATTGCAAGAGAGAAAATATGATTTTTATTTTGCTGTTTAAATTGAGTGGATAGACTACATCCATCGTTTTTTAAGGATGACTCTAGATTTGGCATCTTTTGCCAGCAAGAAGTACAAAACCAGTAAATTTCTTGATGGCGAATGTGGCGCAACAATTGATTAGAGCAGCAAGGACAACTATTCATAGGTTTGAGGAACTCCAATTATGAATTAAAAAGTGTTCCGATCAGTTGAAAAATTCATCTGCAATCAGAATGCTACTAAGAATCCGCTGACCTATAAGGGCAGTAATGCTCATTTCTCGTCATCATTTGATTACTGAATTGGTGTTCTAGCACTGACTCAATAAGAAGAAAACTTGCTAAATTTCACAAAAGTTATGGCAAACTTTTACAAAGCCTCAATTTTCTTTCTGGGTAATCCTTCCAAACAAGCCAAGTTGTTCGGCTTGATTGAATGCCTGACTCAAGCTCACTCCTTGCTGGGTCGCGATATGCATCAGCACCATTGCAGCAGAACGCATAGCATTGTTGCAATGCACTAGAGCGGGTTTTGATATTTCATCAACTTTCTTGAGAACCTGAGCTGCTATTTCAATAGTAATTGTTTCAACCTTTATCGGTATGTTGATGTAGTACAGTCCTAATGCCTCAACTTGTTGCTGTTCGTTAATCAGGACGCCTTCCTCATCAGGCGATCGCAAGTTCAGTACGGACTTAAATCCCTCCTGGGCAAGCTGTTGCAACTGTTCTGGTGTGAGCTGTCCTGCGATCGCAAAATCATCGTTAATCTTCCTGATCGTATTCATAGCTGTGTCTTTAAAGGTCGCCCTTGAAACAACCAACTCAGTTCACAGAGGCTCAAGGCTCAAGGAAGCTGAAAGCCAACCTTTTTCCTACAGTTCTAGTTGTAGAGCAACAATTTGAGGAACTTGTGAGGATGAGGGTTCCGTTCTAGTTTTCCAAGCTCCAGCCCAAGGCTTGTGCGACCTGAGAGGCTAGTTCTAATGGATTGAAGGGTTTGGCGATCGCGGCTTTCATCCCCAGTTGAGCGTAGCGGCGACGGTCAGAAGCTTGTACCTTAGCCGTCAGCAGAATAACGGGAATATGCTGTGTAGCTGGATTAGCCTGTAACTTTTGAAAGGTGGTGACTCCGTCCATATCCGGCATCATCACATCGAGGAGGATGGCATCGGGTTGCTCAGTCTGGGCTTTGAGCAAACCTTCCTGACCCGAACCAGCCGTCAGAACGTCCCAGCCTACTGTCGTCTCCAGGCAGATCTGAGCGACTTCCTGAATGTACTGTTCGTTATCAATCACCAAAATTCGTTTGGTTGTCATCGCTGCCATCCTCATCCTGCCTGCGGTTCTGGGTTATTCCCTGGAGTAGTTCCATCACCCGTTGCTCAAATTCTTGCATCGTCACGCGACTCTTCGTCAAGAACTCCGTTTGCCCCAACCTGAGACGATTTCGTTCTGAAGTATCCAGATCCTGAGCTGAATATACTACCAGTGGGACGCTGTGCAGACAATTGTGCTGAGAAAGCCACTCCACAACCGCAAACCCATCTCCATCTGGCAAGACTAAGTCGAGAATCAACAAATCGGGTTTGAGTTGCTGGCTTAGCTGAATTGCCTCCCGCCCAGTCTGAGCATGAAAGGTTTCAATCTCGTGACGCTCAAACATGGTAATGAGTACTAGGGCGAGGTTGGTATCGTCTTCTACGATCAGGATACGAAGTTGCTTGCAGGGCTTTGCCAGCGCTTGCTTGAGGGAACAAAATAGCGCTCCTTCATCCAGAGGCTTGTCCACCCAATCCACGAAGCTCCCGTCAGGAAGATTACTCTCTGTTTGAGAGCAAACACTACAGATAACAATTGGAATCTCCTTAGTATCCGCCCGTTCCTTGAGAAGCGCCATCACTTCCCAGCCATTCATCCCCGGCATCAGCAGGTCAAGCAGAATGACATTTGGTTGCAACGCCGCGGCCTGCTCCACCGCCTCCTGACCCGAAGCTACAGGCACTACTTGATAGTTCTGTGCTTCCAACAAGTTTTGTAGCACTGTCCGGCACGAAGGGTCATCATCGCAGACTAAGACTAAGGGATGATTTGAATCGCTTGCTGGGGAGGAAAGCTCCTCTCTCAAGATGGG
Organism: Leptolyngbyaceae cyanobacterium; assembly: GCA_036703965.1. Taxonomy (GTDB): domain Bacteria; phylum Cyanobacteriota; class Cyanobacteriia; order Cyanobacteriales; family Coleofasciculaceae; genus DATNQP01. The sequence continues at coordinate 6,323 of DATNQP010000006.1, read as the reverse complement.
CAGGGTGAAATAGAAGGTACTGCCCTCACCTACGGTACTTTCAGCCCAGATATGACCGCCATGCTGTTGCACAATACTGCGGCAAATTGCCAAGCCTAAACCCGTGCCATCATGGTGGCGCGAGTCGGAAGCATCGACCTGTTGAAAACGCTCAAAGATAGTTTCGAGCTTATCAGCCGGAATGCCTCGCCCTTGGTCTTTCACTTGAAACGTTATGTAGGGAGAGGGGAATGGGGAACTCGGGGCCCCCTCTGGGGATAAGGGGCAATGGGGAATGGGGAATGGGGAAGAGATATCCTTATCCTTGTCTCCGCTGTCCTTGTTGTCTCCCTTGTCACCATTCCCCACTTCAGCACTCAACCAAACCGTACCGCCAGCGTGAGAAAATTTAATTGCGTTACTCAGCAGGTTAGTCAGGGTTTGGATGATGCGATCGCGGTCAGCCCAAAGCCGTGCTGATACAGGTTCAACCGTCAGGGTTACTCCATAACGTTCTGCCATCGCCTGCATTACCTCTGCTGTATCAGTCATCAGCTCAGCGGTATCGCAATCCTCTTTCGCCATTGTCACCTTACCCGACTCGATACGCTCAATGTCCAGGATGTCGTTGATTAGGCGTACCAAGCGATCGGTGCTATCGACGGCAATTTCCAACAGGCGCTTACCCCGCTCGGATTCAACACTAAGTAATCCACTGTTGAGCATCACCAGAGAACCATGAATCGAAGTCAAAGGTGTGCGGAGTTCGTGGCTGACAACGGAGATGAACTCATCTTTCATTCGCTCCACCAACTGGCGCTCAGTGATGTCTTTAAACGTCACAACAGCTCCCATGATTAAACCTTGTTCTTGAATCGGAGTACTGACGTACTCAACGGGGAAACTTGCACCATCCTTGCGCCAAAAGGCTTCGTCCGTCACTTGATGAACAGTGCCGTCCCGCAGTGAGGCACAGATGGGAGACGCTTCAAAGGGGTATGGTGTCCCATCAGCTTTTGAGTGGGACAAGATGAGGGAGATAGGCTGACCGATAAGTTCTGTTACCTGGTATCCCAGCAATCTTACTGCCGCTGGATTGGCAAAGGTGATGTTTCCCGCCAAGTCTAATCCACACAGCCCTTCTCCTACGGAGTTTAAAATCAGCTCATTTTGGCGACTCAACCGTTCCAGTGCCTTCTGGGATTGCTTGCGCTCCGTGATGTCGCGTCCCACTGCCTGAAACTCGACAAACTGGCCCTGCTCGTCAAATATCGCCCGGTTAATCCATTGCATCCAGCGAACCTCCTCGTGAACTATCACCCGATGCTCAACGGTTCCTACGGGATTTTCCAAGTTCAGGGCGTCGAGGAGTTGCTTAATTTTTTCCAGGTCTTCTGGAAAGATGAAATGTCTGAAACGGTTCCCGATGAGTTCCGAGCGGGACTGCCCGAAATAGCGGCAGTAGGCTTCATTAACGAAGGTAAGCGTACCATCTGGCTGAAACCGAGTAATCAGTTCCGTCTGATCCTCAACGATCGCACGATAGCGTTCCTGAGATTGCCTCAGTGCTGCTTCTGCCTGCTTGCGCTCTTCAAGTTCAATGCGAAGCCGAGCATTAACACTCACTAACTCGGCTGTGCGCTCTGCCACTCGCATTTCCAGCTCACCCTTGGCTTTACGCAGCGCTTCTTCTGCCCTCTGGCGAGCCGTGATGTCGTTACGAATTGCTACATACTGATAGGGTTTTCTCTCAGTATTTAAGACAGGCACGATGGTTGTATCCACCCAGTAAAACGTTCCGTCTTTGGTGCGGTTCTTGATTTCGCCTTTCCAGACACGTCCACTGGTAATGGTCGCCCACATTTGTTGAAAGAATTCTTTGGGGTGGTAACCGGAGTTGATAATGCGGTGGTTTTGTCCGAGCAGTTCTTCTCTGGAATATTGTGAGATTTCGCAGAACTTGTCGTTGACGTAGTTAATCGTTCCCTTGCAATCTGCGATCGCTACAATGGAAGACTCATCGAGTGCAAACTTGATGTCTGCCAATTCTTTAAGTGACTGTTGCAGTTCCTGTTCTGCACGCTGGCGCGAGGTGATTTCAGTTTTCAATTCCTCGTTAGCTACAGTAAGTTCGGCAGTACGTTTCCTAACCCTGATTTCCAACTCATCGTTAGCTTTTTGTAGGCTATCCTCTGCACGCTGGCGCTCAGTGATTTGATGCTGTAGTTCTCGGTTGGTTGTCTCCATCTGTCCGGGACTAGGGAGAGCAAGGGCTTGAGGCACTAATGACACCAGCTCAAATGCTGTATACACAGAAGCGATCGCAGTTATGGCTTTGATGGAACCCGACAGCCAATAAGTCGGATGCCAGAGCGTCCAAATCTCCAGCAGGTGTGTAGTACCACAGGCGATAATGAAGGTTCCAAACAACCAAAATATCCAGTTGAAGGGCACATCATGCCGCTTACGGACAAAAGAGACCAGAGTGATTGGAATCGAGTAATAAGCAAGCGCAATTAGAGAGTCGGACACGATATGGAGTCCTACTAACTCTGGCTTCCAGAGATAACAATGTCCGTGGGGAATAAACAATTCTGAAGCAAAAATATTTTTCAAAAATTCAAACACGAAACTGACCTATTTCTTGATACTCAATGCTACTCTCAACAGCAGAGGCAGCAAATTTTCTGCTGTAGGATTGTTTCAAAAATCTGATCCTAGCCCAAAGCATCAAGCCGCACTGCTTCATTCTCAGAATTGGTATAACTTCCTAACTTAGATTTAAAAGTTTACAAGGATTATTTAAATTTCTTCTTTTCCAAGTCTTTGACGGTCATCATTGACATGAGAACAATCTCCTAGCCCGTCTGAGCCTATATCCACATTGTGACGTACTCTCAGCACTAGGCTAGCTACCGCTATAGCCAAATGGCACTTAGTTAATTAAGCGCGATCGCTGTTGGTAAGACTTTCTGTTTCGTGATCAATGTGCCATCTACATCGGAAAGCAAGAAAGACATTTTTCTAGGGCTTGAAAGCAAAGCATTTGTAACAGATTGAGACATTAATTCACCTCTAGTAAGATAATATTGTAGGAATTTGCTTGGAGGCATTCCAGTGAATACTCTTATTGCAAACGGAGCATGAGGAACAAATCAAATAGCTTAGATTCGCTTCCACCACGATGTAGCGGTATTGGATGGCATACCAGGTCAGTTTTGATAGTTAGGTTGAAACTTAAGTTGTATGACTGCCCAGTAAGGGAACAGAAAGCTAAGCCGCTCACATTTGTTTCTGAGTGTTTAGCTCGGTAATTGTTGAGCATTGGTGTTTGTGCAATCACATAGTTTTTCCAACAACCCTTTTTTTACAAAGAAGACACTCATAGCAGTCAGGGGGATTGGAAGTCCAGTTGATAGTGAGAGAAGTCCATCTGCGATCGCTACCGAGAGTTGAAAACCTTCAGACTTCAAGAATTCTTTCTTCTCACAGTATTTCCATTCAACGCAAGCTAAGTCATGCATAAGGCGGATTAGACCTTTAACCTCATTTTCAATAGCGTCAGAGGATAGAGTCCGATTCTCTAAAGCATCTGGTATGCTGTCAGAGAAATAAGAAATTATTCCATCTATGTTGCCGAATCTTTCGTAGAATTGGTGAAAGTATGGAAGACGACCGTAAAGAGCTTCGAGCAACTCCTCATCAGAATTCCAGTATTGCTTGGTCTCCTCAATTTGAGAATTAGTAAAATGAGCAGGTTTTTCCTCATCACTCGGCATAGTTTCATCCTATAGCTGGACTAACACAGTGCAACTGGCTCTCTCGTACTTAGTATAATAAGGTAAATTGATACATGGGCGTTGTTGTACTGCTGGCAAAAGCTCAGCTTTTTTACGTCCAATCCTCGATGGATAAACCTGCAATTTGTCCGAAGTCAGCACTGTTACGACTTAACAAAACTGCTTTGTTCACCAGTGCAATTGACGCAATTTTCAGATCCATAGTGCCAAGCCGTGGATACGCTTTTCTGAGACGCTGAAACTCCTGGGCAGCCTGTTCATCAAACTCAAGAATTGGTATCGCACAGTAATTTGTTAATTGTTGCTTGAGCTGTTTGTAAGGTTCAACCTGCTGTTCAACAGTCTTGACTTTGGCTATGTAGCTTAGCCACCCCCGCATTTGCTCCTCATAGCTAATGATGCTTGCCGCTACTTGAGTAGAACTGACATTCGCCAATCTTTGCATCAAGCGTTGAGCATTAACTCCTCCACGCTCTAAAACACTGAGATGATCAGTATCGAAAATATACATCTACACATCTGATGGCTCTGTAGGATCTGGGCCAAGAGAGTCGCGATACTCGCGCCCCAACCGCATCGCCTCATCATAAACTGAGTTGTCAGCAAATGTTCCAGCGATTTGCACCCACCAGGGTCTAGAGGATGAATCGATTTCTACTTTGTTTTTAAGCTGTGTAGCTTCAGCTTTTAAGGTTGATTCTGCATTCTTAATGTGATCATCAACTCTTAATACAATAAGGCTACTATAAGCTCTAAGTTGAGTGACTAAATTCGACGATTCTAAACCGTCCTCAAAGTATTCTATTACATCACGCGCAGAGACAGAAATCGCATTCTTAGCGCCATCATAAATTTGCTCCAGTTCTGAAATAGAGAAGAAGTCTGCAAACACGTCAACGATTTCAGAGAGCAAAAGGAAGCCTGAAACGAGTCTTTCAAGATCAGCTCTGTACTCACCTATCCTCCCTTCATTTATAAGAGAAAGGCTAAGAAATAAATAAGAATATGCCGTAGAATAATTGGTTATATGATCAATCGATCTAATAAGCTCAATCGCCTCAGGCGTATCCTTGTAGTGCTTCCACGCATCAAACCAAGACTCAGTCAATTGGTTAAAGATAACATATCTTTCTTGATAGGTTCTTGAATTATCCTTAGCTTGCCCCAGCAAAAATTCTGTCTCTTCAATCAAATTTCCAACTAGAGTTTGATCTGAGCTTGTGAGAATATCATCAAGGTGTTGTTTTAGGTAGTGAATATCTTCTAAAACAACTTGACTGAGACTACTGTCAACCCCTTTTATCTCGATGTTATTCATAGCAGATAATTCCTCAACATTAAAGAGATTTGATGACTGTTTGATCGTGATCTTCATTCATCACAAGCTTCTTTAAAGGAATTTCAGCCTTAATAACAACTTGCTCTGTCAGCATTTTTGGCAAAAGTGACCGAAAGACCTTTCCAACCATTCGATCGTATCTTACACATCTTAGAATAGGTCGAAATCTAGGAGTTATCCATTACTTGTCTTTAAGTAACGAGTCCGAATGCCTTACAGATAACCTGGCTGGTTGGAAGCTGTCTACTTACTTCATAATTGACCCGCTCCTTAACACGCGATCGCGTCCAGCTTTCTTGGCTTCATAAAGTGCAGCATCTGCCGACCGATACAAGGATTGCAGGTCAGTGCCATCTTCAGGATACTGAGCAACACCCGTGCTGAACGTTACCCGAAACTTGGTGTGATCAGGGGCAGTAAACTCCTCTAAGCGCAGAGTGTCTAGCACCTTCATCAGCCTCTGTTGCCCCTCATGTTTCGTCATCCCATACATACCCACGACAAATTCATCTCCGCCCCAACGGGATACAACATCTTCCCCACCAAGCGATAGCGAAGCGCTGACTTCGGCGTGAGCGCTCAGTCGAACGCTGCGAAGCGCAGATCGCTTCATCAGTTCTCCCACTCGGCGCAACACCGCATCTCCCATCGCATGACCGTAGCGATCGTTAACCTGCTTAAAGCAATCTAAATCCAGGATAGCGAGGCATAGAGGTTGACTGTGATGTTGAGCCTTGCTCAGGAACTTATCTAAGTCCTGGGTTGACTTGTGACGGTTGGACACTCGCGCGATCGGGTCGGTTTCAGCTAAATTCCGCAGGAGCTTAATTCGTTCCAGGCGATTGATGATGCGAGTGACCAGTTCGGGTCCAACAATGGGTTTACTGACAAAGTCATCAGCCCCCACAGAAAACACCTGATTCACGGTATCAGCATCGCTGTAAGCGGTCAGAACCAGAATTGGCAACCCCCCCCATCGCGAATCGTTACGCACGACCTGACACAGTTCTACGCCGCTCACCTGCGGCATCTTGATATCCAAAATCAGTAGATCTGGCTGAGTGGCTTCAAGAGTTTCCCAAAACTGCTGTGGCTCATCAAGCGTAGTTACTTTAATACCCCAAGGTTCAAGTAATCTCCGCAGGGTTGCGAGAATCTGTGGATCGTCATCCACAACCATCACCCTCGCTTGGGTTGAGTCTACC
>DATNQP010000005.1:0-2868 GCA_036703965.1 Leptolyngbyaceae cyanobacterium | reverse complement strand
ACATCAGTAAAGTACTTTTTAGTCTCACTAGTAATGTAATGATGAAATTGCCTAGGTATGATATGAGATTTTTTAATTAGTTCTTTTTCTTGTCTGCAAAGGTTGCATGTACCAATATTCATTTACTTCTCTTAATCGTCTGTTACGAGTCCGCACTTGTAAATATACCTATACTTCGCCACTTTATTATTTCGTATTCTACTTTGTTCAAACAATCCGGATTAGAGTCGAATTGCGGAAAGCTTTTATGGGAGGCTAGACAAAGGATTCAGGGCAAAGTTGATGGTCAAGAGCAGTACACCTCTGTAACGGCAGTGAGTAAATAACCCCCCGACTTTGGGGGGAACAACATCTAACTCTCCCCAAAGTTGGCGGGCGGGGGGGCTAATTGGTGGATATTGCGTAAGTCCTGGAAAACATGGGAGTCTCTTTGCCCAATCCCCAATCCCTAGTCTCCAGTCCCGACTTTCAAGCTAGGTCTAATCTTTGACAAACTGATCGCCCTACACCTTAAACTTCTCGGTAATCCGCTGCATCGCCTCCTCCACATTTTCCCGACTGTTAAACGCCGAAATACGGAAGTAGCCTTCGCCTGCGGCACCAAAACCAGAACCGGGCGTTCCCACGACATTACAGGTGTGTAGCAACTTATCGAAGAAATCCCAACTGGATAGACCATTGGGCGTTTTCACCCAAACATAAGGCGCATTCACACCGCCATAAACCGCCAATCCGGCTGCAGTCAGTTGCTCGCGAATAATTTTGGCGTTCTCCATATAGAAGCTGACTAGTGCCTTGATTTGCGCTTGTCCTTCTTCAGAGTAAACCGCCTCGGCTGCGCGTTGCACGATATAGGGCACCCCATTGAACTTAGTAGACTGGCGGCGATTCCACAGCTTCCACAGTTCCACATCTGAACCATCGGCTGCTTTCGCCATGAGTGTCTTTGGCACAACCGTCAACGCACAACGAGTGCCAGTAAAACCAGCATTCTTAGAGAACGAGCGAAACTCGATCGCACAATCCCGCGCCCCTTCAATTTCGTAAATAGAATGGGGAAGATCTGGATCGGTGATGAAGGCTTCGTAAGCCGCATCAAAGAAAATAATGGAGCCATGCGCTTTGGCATAATCCACCCACGCCTTTAGGTGTTCCTTAGTGGCAGTTGCTCCCGTGGGGTTATTGGGGAAACACAGATAAATCAAATCGACTTTCTCACCAGGAAGCTCGGCAGTGAAGTTGTTCTGTGCTGTAATCGGCAGATATACTAAGCCATCAAACTCGCCCTTATCGTTGGTAAATCCGGTATTCCCCGCCATCACGTTGGTGTCTACATACACAGGATAGACAGGGTCGGTGACGGCAATCGTGTTGTTGTTGCCAAAGATGTCGAGAATGTTGCCTGTGTCGCACTTCGAGCCGTCAGAGATAAAGATTTCATTGCTGCCAATATCGCATCCCCGCGCTTGGAAGTCGTGAGCCGCAATTTTCTCCCGCAACCAGGCGTAGCCCTGTTCTGGACCATAACCTTTGAACGTAGTGCGATCGCCCATTTCTTCAACGGCTTTAATCATCGCTGTGCGGCAGGCTTCCGGCAGTGGTTCCGTGACATCGCCAATGCCCAGCCGAATAATTTTTGCCTCAGGATTAGCCTCTGCGAAGGTATTGACCCGTCGAGCAATCTCAGGAAATAGGTAACCTGCTTTAAGCTTGAGGTAGTTATCGTTTATGGTTGCCATGTTGAATCGCCATGAACGCCGTAAACAGCTTACTGCCAATCGAGGCAGTACGATTCGTCTGGACATCTAATCCTTGAGTCCAGCTTCTACAAGTTCTCAAAGCTATCTGCAAGTTAAAGAACAATTAGTCGTAGCAATCTAGCGATCGCGCAATTAGTCCGATAAGCTAAAAACACATAATAGCTAGGTGAGTAATAGCGTTACATGACCCGCGTGATTGGCTTAATAAGTGGTACGTCGGTGGATGGGATTGACGCTGCCTTAGTAGATATTGCTGGTACTGATGCCGATTTGAAAGTGAAGCTTCTGGCTGGGGCGACTTACCCTTATCCTGAGGACTTGAGAGAGCGAATTTTAGAGGTTTGTGGGGGAGCCTCTCTCTCAATGGCAGAGTTGGCGGAATTAGATGATGCGATCGCTTTTCAATTTGCCAAAGCTGCACAAGCCATTCAGACGGATGACACTCCAACCGAACTCATTGGCTCCCACGGTCAAACAGTCTATCACCGTCCGCCTAAGATGCAGGCGATCAGGGGAGCACAGGAGAGCGGGAGCAGCGGAGAGAGGGAGACAGGCAATACTACAAGGGATACCTCTCCCCCCTCCCCTACTAGGGAAGGGGGGGGCATGGGGTCCCCTCTGGGGATGGGGGGCATGGGGGGAATCACCAAGCCTTGCCCAACAGCCAGCGACTTCCTCGCCAAATGCAACTACTACTGATGAGCAACAAGCCTATGCACAGGGACAGCAACTGTTAGATCAAGCAAGGCAACTAAGCGATCAAGGAACAGCAGAATCTCAGCAACAGGCACTTGCCAAATATGAAGAAGCACTCTTAATCTGGCAGCAATTGGCGGTTAATGAAGCTCCTCCGTATCTGGCTCGCGACGTTGAAGCTTCGATTCTTCTTAGTATCGGCACAATCTACTCTGTTCAGGACGAGCCTCACAAGGCAGTGGACTATTTTGAGCGGGGGTTAGCTGTCAGTCGCGATTTGAAAAACCGCCTTCAGGACGCGATCGCTCGTGCCTCTGCCGATAATACTGGCTCCAACTCAAACGATAAACAAGAACTGCTCGACTTTTACAATCAAGTACTTGCAAACACCAACTTTAAGGAAGCTCTCCTG
>DATNQP010000004.1:0-6949 GCA_036703965.1 Leptolyngbyaceae cyanobacterium | reverse complement strand
AACGTAGCTAGCTCTAAGCCTGACAGCCAGCCAGCTAAAGGTGTTGCCCTAAAAGAGAATATAATGATGCCGGGAATTCGAGTATCGGGGGTAAGCCCCATCATTGAGAGGGGAAAGGCTTCACCAAAGTCAATATCCCATTCGTCCATTTCCTCAAATGCCGCTGCTTCTAAAGTCACGAATGCCCACTTCTGTCCCTCCAAGGCGTCCGGTAAAGGTAGAGGGGTCTGGGGTTGATAACGGACAAACGAAGATGCAACTGCTGAGGGTTGATATCCAGGCTGATTGGGATAGAAGTCCTGTATCCGTTGTTGGAGCCATCGATCTATAGTGTAAGTGCGACGGCTTGCTTGGGCAGCGATACCTAGTGCTTCGCAAGCTTTGATGATCATATTGCTCATCTGGTGACGAAAGAAGCGGATTTTTTTTGGGGTTTGTTTGCTTTGAGCGATCGCTTCTTCTATTGCAGTCCGCAACCAAATAGAATTAACCTCCTGATTGGGGCACCAACTAGCATATTGAAACAACCCCTCAATTGACTGGCGCGTATCTAAAGGACTCTCGCATATCAAGACTTCCCATATCTTTTTCTGATTCTCGTCCAAAACTGGTCGCGAGTAAAAATCTAGTTCCCAAACGATACTCATGCCACAAAGTTAAACGTAAGTATTGATTTACGGTTGTTCTGTACCGTTTTACAAGTTATCTGGATGAAATAAAAGCCCAAAAATTTTATTCTTGACTACCGCTTGACTATCTTAGCCTGAAGTGTGCGTGCGCTAATGATTAGTTTTAAAAATGATTATCTGAAAAACAGTCAATAGTCTAATATTTTCTAATTAATTACACTACAGACGCCAGTCTTATATCATAAGAGATATTGACAATAGACCAGAGTCTGTCTAGCCGCTTATCTATCAACGAAAAACTCGACTTCTCTCCTGCGTCCTCTGGAGTTCTTTAAAAAGTAAGTAAGGCGGGTAGAAATAAACGCAACTGTGTAAAGGGGCTATGGGCTATGAGAAGAGAGCCTATCGCTCAAACCAAAATATTTGTACTAGCGTTTAATCATTGGATAGAAGCCTTAACCTATATCCTCAGAGGAGTTGAGCCAGTAAATTTCATAGCGATGCTATGACAGGGCTGTAAGTCTTCATGAAAAACCACCCATTTGGGTGAGTGCAGGCTCCCCCATTTGAGGGAATCATCACCCGTTGCTCCTTAGTTACCTTACTTAATAAGAGGAGCTAAGGCTTTAACAGAAAATTTCAAAACCTGTAGAGATAAGACTAAGGGTTCAGTGTGACGGTTGATAAACCGGTCATACGATAAGCACACTGAGTATATTTCCAGTTTATAAATATTTATAACAAGGCTGTCAACATAACCTGTTCTTCCGGAAATCAAGTCTTTCTCGTTGATGTTAGCTTCTGGGGATTGTGTATTAGCAGTCTAGCCTTTCTTTTCCAGGGTGTTTCAAAGTTTTTCAAAGGGGGTAACCGCAGTGATTAACCGACTAATTGGGTTCTTTTTGTCGCAACCTCGCCTGCTCAAGCCTTGGGGATTGCCGCTAACTGGGTTACTTCTAACGGGAGGATTGGCAACGAATGCATCAATGTTGGAGACAGTCGCGCTTCAGCAGCAAGCTCAAGCCGTTGATTCCACTGCGGTTGGGAAGCCTCAGGCAGTTCGCGTAGCTGCTGTCGCGCAAGTTGCTGTCCCAAAGGCTTCTATCCCTGATGGCACTTACCTCTATGGTCAGTCCTCAGAACCCGAACAGATTGGTAAAGAATATATCGTATTTGAAGCGCGTCAGGGCAAAGTGATTGGTGCAATGTATCTGCCTAGCTCTGAATATAGCTGTTTTTACGGCACTCTTGATTCAAAACAAATGAATTTGACCGTTGTCAACCCTTACGACCAAACGGCTTTTTCTCACAGCATCGCTCGTTCACAGCCAGCGCAAATTGCCGCAGCTAGTGGGCAAATAAACCTTGGAAATAACTATGACTCGCTGACTTATCCTCACAGCATCGGACTGGAAGGATATCAACCGATTAGTCAGGTTAGCGATAACGACAGGCATATCCTCAATGAGTGTGTGAGTAACTATCAAGCAAGAGTTGAAAATTAGTTAAGGCTAGTTCTTACTGATTTGCAAAAAACAAATCATCGATTTCCAAGATGTTGTTGGCGAATTCGGAAAACCTAACCGCCTAGCCCCCTTCCCACCTCTCCCTAGCCCTCCCCTACAAGGGGAGGGAAAAGGAAAAACTTTTGTTTTGGGAAGGGGAAGTCTAGAAGCCCATCTCCGCATCGGGTAGGGGTTCTTTGTCTTTTTGCAAGAGTTCTAATATAGCAAAAGGCAGAGGGCATAGGGCAGAAGGCAGAAGGTAAAAGATTGAGGGATTAAGGTTTCAGTATTTGGCGAGAGTCCTAATTGCCTTGGCGACGGCTATAACTCAAAACTCAATACCCGGTTGCGCCTTGATACCCTGTTCGCGGAAAGGATGCTTGACAAGAGTCATCTCTGTCACTAGGTCGGCTTTTTCAATTAATGTGGCTGGTGCCCCTCTGCCAGTAAGGATAACGTGAGACTCAGCGGGCTTTTGCTGTAGTCCAGTCAGAACATCCTGAACATCTAGGTAGCCAAGCTTTAAGGCAATGTTAACTTCATCCAAGAGTACCAGCCGGAAGTCAGGGTTACGGATAAACTCTAGCGCCTTTTCCCATGCTGCCTGAGCTTTTTCGATGTCTCGTTCTCGGTCTTGAGTTTCCCAGGTGAAGCCTTCCCCCATCGCGTGAAACTCTAACTGAGGCGTTCCATCGGTTGCAGCAGATGTCCAGTGTTGAAAGGCTGCTTTCTCCGCCGGTTCCCAGGCTCCCTTAATAAACTGTACGATCGCAACACGGTAGCCATGACCAAGCGATCGCAACACCATTCCTAACGCCGCTGTGGTCTTACCCTTACCATTGCCGGTATTAACAATAATCAGACCCTTCTCTTGCGCCGCTTTGGCAAGGCGTTGTTCCTGCACTTCCTTACGCCGTTGCATTTTGATGCGATACTGCTCTGCTGTCAGTCCAGACGCTTCTGAACCAGCAACATTATCAGATTCTAGGGTTTCGTTCGAGTTGGTGTGGGAATTTATCTTCATCCTCGTTAAGCAGGTCAGTGCCAATAAACATTTTTGGTTTTAGTGATTGGGGATGCTTGGATTAGGTATTGGAAATCCTTGCCCAGTTACCAGTCCCTAGCCCCCAGTCCCCTTTCACGACAAGTTTTATTTAATTACGCCTAGCTACTTAAGAGAAATCCCAGGAAGGCTGCTCCAGTTCTTCAATCAAGCGAAATTGATGGCTTTGGTCGTTCTTAATAGGAGGCATCTGTATATTTTCCATCCAGGAGAAATCCCAGCAAGGTGGTTCTGGTTCTTCAATCAGGCGCACCATATCTCCCCGATAGTGCTCATTTATCTGTATCGCTTTGGGCCGTAAATGAGTGGGTACATAGCGCAGATGAACCGGCAGTCCGTGCGCTAGCAGAAATTCTGCCAATTGCTCAGAATGGATATAGATTCGCTGCTCATGGAGGTGCTGCAAGATTTCCTCAAAAGTAGGCCAGCGCTTATCGGTTTTTAACTGAGATAACAACTGCATGCTGTTTAGAGCAGTAGAAAGAAGATTGCTTGGCATCGCTAACACTGGTGGTATTGAGACAGAAGTGTTTTAGGTCGTGAGCAATTTAACCGACCCACTACGGGAAGTTAGTACTACAGAGTGAAACTCAGTGGATACTAGTGCTTTTGATTCAAACTTTGGCTTTTACCCAATAAGATGTTGTGAATTGACTGAGTTTTGGGGAACACGATGCTTTGTTAAAATAGCGCTTCTCATCAATCAATACTTGGCTAAATCACCCTTCATACTCAAGAAAGCTGCGTGTTAGCGAAGTGAGACCTAGTCTAGCGAAGTTAGCGCGTTAGTGCATCGCGACTGCATCATTCAATGTGCCGATGTTGATGACAACCCAAAAGCCTTTAGATTTACACAGGTAAAATTCATCTATCTTAGGGGTGGTTTCTATGATATCAGGCAAAATAGCAGTCATTGAAGGAGATATTACTCAGCAGCCGGTAGACGCAATAGTCAACGCGGCTAACTCCTCCTTACTCGGCGCCGGTGGTGTAGATGGGGCGATTCATCGAGCCGCTGGTTCTGGTTTACTTAAAGAATGCCGACGGCTGAATGGCTGTAAAACTGGCGATGCCAAGATTACAAAGGGTTACAATCTCCCTGCCAATTGGGTGATCCACACCGTGGGACCGGTCTGGCAAGATGGAAATCACGGAGAGGACGAGCTGTTAGCCAGTTGTTACCGCCGCTGTCTAGAGCTAGCAGAGCAACAGGGGATTCGCACGCTAGCTTTTCCAGCTATTAGCACAGGTGTTTATCGGTTTCCCCCAGACCGTGCTGCCAGAATTGCTGTATCTGAAGTCAAGATGTTTTTGGAGAGCCATACCTCATTGGAGCAAGTGATTTTCGTCTGCTTTAGCCGCCAGTCTTACGATGGCTATGTAGCCGCTGTAAACGAAATTTTGCTGGAAAGGGATAACGGGTGATGTCATCCTCTATCGTTCAACTGGGTATGACGGCAATCCTAGCTTTCTACGTAGCCTGGAATCTAGGAGCGAATGATGTTGCCAATGCAATGGGGACATCTGTCGGGTCGAAAGCCATCACCCTACGGCAGGCACTGGTCGTTGCTGGCATCCTGGAGTTTACCGGCGCTGTTTTGTTCGGTCAAGGTGTCTCCACAACCTTGGCAACTGAGGTGGCGAACCCAGAGTTATTTGCCGGAACACCCCAATTACTAATACTGGGAATGGTTTCGGTATTACTCGCTTGTGGTCTGTGGCTACAAATCGCCACCAACCAGGGGTGGCCTGTATCATCCTCGCATGCCGTTGTCGGAGCGATCGCGGGATTTAGCTGGGTGGCAGTGGGTGTCGGTGCTGTTGACTGGGTAAATATTGGTCGCATTACGGTTGCCTGGGTGCTAACACCACTGGTGAGTGGCATCTTGGCAGCAGGATTTTACAGCCTAGTGAAGTACCTGATTCTCGATCAACCTAACCCAATCGAGCAACTGCGCGAGTGGATTCCCTGGCTGAGTGCAACATTGCTGAGTGTCTTTGGCGTCATTGTGCTGCCCACCCTATTTGATCGCCCCTTATTTGCCGCCTTGCCGATTCCTGCGCATGACCTACCGATTGCCACAGGTACCATTGCCGCCGTCACCCTCACCCTGATCAGCTGGCGTCAACTAGCGCTGTTGACGACAACACCAGCCTTTCATACTCAACACTCAGGACGGACAGAGGATCAGCACCCCGACAAAACTCTTCCCCAATCCCCAATCCCCAATCCTGTAGAACGCCAGCTAGGGCGATTTCAGGTGCTAAGTGCTTGCTGTGTTGCCTTTGCCCACGGTTCCAATGATGTTGGTAATGCGATCGCTCCCTTAGCCGCGATCGCATATATCATTCAGACTAATACTGTTCCTGTAACTGGCTTCAGTGTTCCCCTCTGGATTCTCATCCTCGGCGGTACTGGCATTGTCGCCGGGTTAGCTGTCTGGGGCAAAAAAGTGATTGCTACAATTGGGGAAAATATTATTCCTCTCCAACCCAGTAGTGGATTCTGTGCGGAAATTGCCACCGCCACTACTGTCTTGATCGCCTCGCGCATCGGACTACCCGTTTCTACCTCCCACGCCCTCGTGGGTGGTGTTGTCGGTATTGGACTCATTCAAAACTGGCGGCGCGTCCGCTTCCAAACCATCAAATCCATTGCTCTGGCATGGCTAATTACCCTACCCGTGGCAGCTGGGTTAGGAGCGACTATTTTTGTTTGCCTTCGTCTGCTTTTTCTGAGGGGCTAATACCAATTGATTTTAACAATGACACAATTAGTAAGGTTCATGGTTCATAGTTCATAGCAATCAACCATGAACAATCAACAATGAACAAAAAAAAGCACAGCTGATTTCTTCAGGGGTAAAAAGCAAATGGAGGAACTGGACAAGCAACGGTCAACCATTGAAGCCAGTGATCCACAGGCAGCAGAAGCTCTTTTGAAGTCAATGACTCAGGAGATTGAGAACCTGAGGCAAACTCTCCTTAGCCACTTGTCTCAAGACGTGGAGCGGCTCCAAAGGGAAAAATCCCAGTTAATTGAGGATATCGAAAAGCTGCAAGCTCAACGTCAGCAGGAAATTGTCCAACAACAAAAGTTGATCGGACAACTCGCACCAGCTTTGACGAACCAGCTACAAGATCTACTCACACAGCACCTCAATCAGTTGATAGACTCCCCACCAGTTTCAGACGAACAGGCCACCTTACCCTTAGAAGTACCTAAACTACAAAACCCTAAGCCTGAAGCGTTGGCGCAGCAAGGTACGTCAGCCGCAAAGCCCTCGCTTACTCCTTCCAAGAAGGTTTCACCAAGGGAGAACCGGAAGGGCAGGCAATCACATCTTGAACCTATCGCTGATTCTGAGTTACCACCGACCTCAACAGCAAGTGATTACAATGAAAATGCTCACCGATTAATCGCCTCTTTAGATGCCACTCTCAGAGCAACCTTTAGAACACTGCAACAAGACCTTAGCAGTTATCAAAGTTCTCTTAGCCAGCAGTTAGGTCAGATGTACAGCCTAGAGCAGCAAGGCGAAGCACTCTTAGAGGCGCTTGTCAATCGGCTTAAAAAAGAACTTCAATCTGAGTCCTCTAACATTGAGCGCCCACCTGAGGAGGTGTCATCTGTCGTACCCAAGCCTACCCCCTTGCCTCACCACGAAGCCCTTGGGTATCTAGAGAACAATCACAAAGCCTCTCCTATCTCTTATCCTCCTAAGCCATCAGTACCAGAGGTGCAAACCCTA
>DATNQP010000003.1:0-12263 GCA_036703965.1 Leptolyngbyaceae cyanobacterium | reverse complement strand
AGCCTTGCTTCCCTCAGATCTGCATCACTCAAATCTGCCTTTCTCAAAATTGTCCAGGTCAGGTTGGCTCCTTCTAGAGACGCCCTCACCAGGTTAGCTCTCGTTAAGTCTGCCCCTTTTAAATTTACCCGGTGCATTTGCGCTTCACTCAAATCGACAGCTATCAAGTTAGCTCCCTCTAAGTTAGCGCCACTCAATCTCGCTTCCCTGAGGTTAACTCCCTCTAAATCAACGCCACCCAGGTCTACTCCCTTTAAATAAGCTCTGCTGAGGTTTACCCCACTTAAAGAAGCTCCATACAGCTTCGCACCGCTCAGTCTCGCCTCTGATAAATTAGCCCAGTTGAAGTTGACACCGCAAAGATTTGCTTCCCGCAGATTGCTCCTTTGTAAATTCGCTCCGCAAAGGTTGGTTCCCCACAGGTTAGCGCGTCTAAGGTTTGCTCCGATAAGATTTGCACCACTGAGTTTGGCTCCTGGTAACTTTGACTTCACCATAAAGGCTCCGGTGAAATTGGCTTTCGTCAGCTCGGTTTCTACCAGTTTTACCTCACTCATTTTGGCAAAATTCAGATTTGCCCAGTTCATCTGAGCGCCACTCAAGTCTGACTTGGTTAAAAACGCTCGACTCAAATCGGCACCTATTAAGTTAGCTCCTGTAAGATTAACTCCGATTAGAGTGACTCCACTTAAGTCGGCTCCGCTGAGATCAGCACCGGCAAAGTCTCTATTTCCCTGCTCGTAAAGCTTGAGAAGATCTCTTACTTTCATCGGATAGGTGCTCCAATCATTTGTCGTTTATCTAAAATTATTTTTGAAAGTTAATTACTCAAGGTTTATTTTTATTATTTATAACTTACGGCTGATAGTTTTAGGAGGATTTTTTAGTTTTAAAAACTTAACTTTACAATTTGTTTCTTTATAGTGAATTGTCTTTCAATTATATCAAGTTAGTTTAATACCCTCATAAAGCTTCCGTTAATATTCTTTAAATGTTTACATAAACAAAGTGCTTTTTCAGAAAAGCTTGTCGCCAGTACTCTAGCCGTTCTCACTGGTCTACACCACATGTGCTGGGGCACGATATTATCGTACCCCTACAAAAATTGTGTTGAACCCAATTGAGAACCACTAGATTTCTATCAACTTGGTGGCTGAGCGGGTAATAGAGAGTAGACCTGACCATCAATTAACAATCGGGTAATTCCTTTTGCTTGCAGATGGGAGCAAGTCTTTTGAAGCATCCGACCGTCGGGAACTTTAATTACTCGCTGGGAACGGTTAGAAAAACGCCGTGCCACTCTATGATTATCAAATACTGGCAACGTTCTCTCCTGAACTTCCTCAATAGGGATTCGTCCGAGATCGCTAAACTCCTTCAGGGGTCGAGCAATCAACTCTGCTGCCCGGTCTACGACCAAATAGCAAGTTCTAGGAAGGGAAGCCTCAGACAGGGGTAAAACTTGAACATTAGAATTGCTTTTGGCACGGGAGGTTTTGACTGGCCCTTGAGTCCCTGCGTCTGCCGCATCGTCCTCCCAGTCGTCTTCTAAATCATCATCTAAGTCAGAATCTTCATCATCTAAATCAGCATCCTCATCATCTAAGTCAGAATCCTCATCATTCAAATCCATCAAATCTTCATCCAGCAACTCCTCTAAGCCGCTGAGTTGAACCGGCTCAATCTCATCAAGCGATTCATTCGGTTCATCAAAGTTGCTTTCCTGTGACGAGTCTGTAATGTCCAGTTGCAACTCCGTCTGTATAGCCTTTTGCTCTGTAGCTGGTGGCAAGGTCACTGAAGAACGTTTGCGCCGCCGACGCTGGTCAATAGAAGTTGAAACTGATGATTCAGAATCGGATTCTAGTGGTGGTTCAGGGGTTTGAATCAGGGGCGTTGACTCAGCGTCCGGCTCTAGCGGTAGCTTAGGGGTTTGAATCAGAAGCACTGAATCAGCGTCCGACTCTCCCGGCAGCTCAGAAGCTTGGCTTATAAGTGAGGACATGCTGCTTGGAGTCCGATTTGCACGCTTTTGCTGGATAAGCGCTTCGTATTCGGACTCCAACAAGCTGCTTTTGAGGATACGGCTAATTGTCGAGTTACTGACCTCATAACGACTCGCCAGAGTTGAGGTTGTCTCTTCCGGATGTCGATACAAGTTCAAGATATCGCTTTTGTCAGCATCAGACAGTTTTCTCGGACTCATGAATCACCTTAAGCTCGCCTGCGGGCACCACGGCGGGAACGACTTGAGACGTCATATTCCAAAGCCGCTCCTATTGCAAAGAGTACACCACTGAAAACAAAAAAGACTTCTAGTAAACTTCCGCTTTGATAAACTGCAGCGGTAGCATCTTCATACTTAAACCACATATCCGCAATGTAAAGGCAAAATGTTGCAGCCGCAATCATCCGCCAAGACTGGGCAAAACGTCCGCCCCAAAAGGCTAATAAGAGGGTTGAGGCAATAATCAAAAGGAAGACGTCGCCAACAATGTAGGAAAAATTGACTGGCTTAGATAGGGGTTGGAGTGCGTCTTGAATTGACATGACCCAACCGGGAGGCTCTTTTGCTGAACTCTCCGCCTTGGTCGGTGAAGAATTGGCTTTTACCGGAGGTGCCTTTTTGGCAGCCGACGATTGAGCTGAAGTGGCAGGCTTTGCTGCCTGCTCAGTAGCTGTGGGTGATGCAGTCTCCTCAGCTTTTGCTGTATCGGGTGTGGCAAACAAAAGCAAGACCGCCAAAGTAATACCCACTGCCGCGATCGCCCCCACCGTTACCCACTGCCAAACCTCTAAATTCAATCGCCTAGGAAGAACCGCTAGAACCATACCCCAGCTGAGAAACACATAGAAACCCAAGTAGAACAAATCTGCGGGTGACACATCGGGGTCAAGACCCCAATACAGCTCCCACCAACCAAATAGTAAATTACCAATAAACCAGGCGCTCATACCTAGACCAATTCCTAGCCAGACATTACGTCCGCTGGCAATCTGAGGGCTGCGCCAGTTTCTGTAACAAAGTAAAGCGGCGGCTAAAAAAGGCAGTGTTTCCAGAACGTATGTGCCAAGCAAGTACCAAAACGGACTCTCGTCCCCTGGGACTGTAATACTAAACAACAGAAAAAACAATAACGATGCCACAGCCCAAGCAATTCCCCCATAGACGATATTCTGACCGCTAAGAGGGGATTGAGTACTAGATGACTTTTCTTTTTCTACAGTGCTGCTCATAAGACTTTCACGCTTATCCCTAACAAGGCAAATCACAAAAAGCCGATGTTATAAAAAGTTACCAGCTGGCGAACGAGCAAAAGCATCTTCCTCGCCAGCTTTGGCCCATTTATTTAACTTTCTCTCCTATTATCGCCATAGTTTACCCAGGGGAGATGATTGTAGCCACTCGATAAATTGAGCTTGCTCTGTGGCTGGCATATCTTGCAATATATCGCTTACTCCCTCAGCAAAGTTGGAATTTCCAAAATATGCCTTACCAAGGCGATAGAGTTCCTGCAATAGCGTTATGAGATGGTGTTCTTCCCAAGGGGGAACTTGTAAAGTGGTCAGCGGGTCCATCGTGAGCAAGTGGGTCACGGCTTCCGCTGTGTCAGCTTGGGGAAAGTGCCACTGCCGAAAGACATCGGTAATATTTTTCTGAAATAACCCAGCTTGCCTAGCTCCCAAGAGGTCTTCAACATCTACATAAACCGTTTGCAGCAATAAAAGACAGGCTTGGGTGTACGGTACAACTTTTGAGTCAGGACCGACCTCACTCCCTAGTTGCTCCAGACGGATTTTTCCCCAAACACTGTAGCGGTCAGGCTCTTCTAGCAGAACACAAGCTTTGCCGCGATTATCCGTGAGGTCTCGCCAGAAGGCTTTCGCTTCTTCTGCCTGATTAGCACTAAACACACTAATCAAACGAAAGGTTTGCCCCTGATAACTAAGAATTGGGATTTGCTGCTCTCGCTTTGGGTGCTGAATGCTAGAGATTTCAACATCCTGCCTTTTCAGAATAAACATGACAATGGCAAATGACTCGTGACCGGGCTGGGGGTGCTGTGAGGAAGCGCTGTAATACCCAAGCAACCATCTGTCTAATCCAGAATGCTTGTGCCTGGGTCTGACTGAGCCGCGATAGGCTCTTGATGCCATGCCCTTCGGGCTTATCGCCTTGAGTCGTACAACTACCGATACAAGCACCTGATGATGTTGGTTTATAGTGTACCTTGACCGTCAAGCCGCTTGGGCTGGAGTGTCCTTGAAGAGTCTGGAATCCTAGCTTGCCTGGTAATGGCAAGCACAGATACAATGCTTGATACCATCAGATTACTCTCTTTTTGAAAGTAATTATTAGTTCAGTGCTTGAGTTACTCTAGACAGAGGGATTTTCTCCTCTAGTCAAGAATCGTCGAGTGACCAGGCTCTTTGGATTAGTAGCGACTTGAGTTATAGTCTGTATGATAAATTTATGCTCTCGTAGCTCAGGGGATAGAGCAAGGGATTTCTAATCCCTTGGCCGTAGGTTCGAATCCTACCGAGGGCGCTACCCCATGAATCCTCCCACTCACTCAAAGCAAGGCTCCTGAGTCTGGTATCCTTTAGCTCTACAATCCGTTGTGGAGAAGCAAGTTCCCATAACACATTGAAAGCCTCAATGATTGTTAACCTCAAGACCATTGCTTCTTGCCGCATGAGGGTCCAATGCGCCGAAGATTTAGCGAAGTTCTACTAAAAACCTTTGACTTAATCTGGCAAAAGCCCTTTTGACTCTAGCCATTCCTGATTGAATAGCCGCGACTGGTAACGCGCTCCTCCATCACAAAGGACAGTGACAATGGTGTGACCCGGTCCCATCTGCTTGGCAAGAGCAACGGCTGCTCCTACATTAATGCCTACAGAACCACCCATGAATAGCCCGTCTTTCCGCAGTAGCTGGTAAATCACTCGCACAGCTTCGCGATCGCCAACTTGAATGGCATCATCGATCGGAACACCTTCCATATTCGCCGTGATGCGGCTATTCCCGATGCCTTCTGTAATTGAGCTACCTTGAATGTTAATCTCGCCAGTCTTGACATAACTATACAGACCACTCCCCATCGGGTCAGCCAGGATCGCTTTGATGTTGGGGTTCTTTTCTTTTAAGTAGAGGGAGACACCCGCAAAGGTGCCACCAGTTCCAGTGGCAGAAACCCAAGCATCGACTTTACCGTTGGTCTGCTCCCAAATTTCTGGTCCAGTGGTTTCGTAGTGAGACTGTCGATTTGCCAAGTTATCAAACTGATTCGCCCAGATGGCATTTTCCATCTCTTCGGCAAGGCGTCCAGAAAGCTTCACGTAGTTATTGGGGTCTTTGTACGACACGGCGGGGACGGGTCGAACTTCAGCACCCAGCGTCCTCAAAGCGTCCATCTTCTCTTGGGATTGAGTGTCGGGGATAACAATCAGGCACTTGTACCCCTTCGCATTACAGATGTGAGCCAAACCGATACCAGTATTACCTGCTGTTCCCTCAACTACCGTACCCCCAGGCTTGAGTAAGCCTTTTTCTTCAGCATCTTTAATAATGTAAAGCGCCGCCCGGTCTTTTACGGAACCCCCCGGATTGAGAAACTCAGCTTTACCAAGGATTTCACAACCCGTCTCGTCACTGAAGCTGTTCAACCGGATGAGTGGCGTATTGCCCACTGTTCCCACGAAGCCTGTTTTGATATCCATATTCCTTTATCCACAAGACGCTTTCGTATTTTGCCTCATAAGCGAGTAGGGTGGGCACTGCCCACCCTACAGATACAACGCTCAAGATTCTTACTTGTTGGGTTGAGGCGTCATCCGCAGGTAGGGCTTGACTTCTTCGTACCCTTTGGGAAATTTCTCCTTCAACACTTCTGGGTCTTTAAGTGACGGGACAATCACTACATCATCGCCATCTGTCCAGTTAACTGGGGTCGCCACACTGTAGTTGTCGGTGAGTTGCAGGGAATCAATTACCCGCAGGATTTCATCAAAGTTGCGACCCGTGCTAGGAGGGTAGGTGAAAGTCAGCCGCAGCTTCTTCTGAGGGTCGATGATGAATACAGAACGTACCGTTAAGGTATTATTAGCGTTGGGATGGATCATGTCATAAAGGTCAGAGACCTTCTTGTCCGGGTCCGCCAAAATCGGGTAGTTAAGGGTTGTCTTCTGGGTTTCTTCGATATCTCCCACCCAGCCTTTGTGGGACTCAACATCATCAACGCTCAGTGCTAGCGCCTTAACATTACGCTTCTCAAATTCAGGCTTGAGTTTAGCAACTTCGCCTAATTCGGTCGTACAGACCGGGGTGAAGTCTGCCGGGTGGGAGAACAGTATTACCCAACTGTCGCCTGCCCAGTCGTAAAAGTTGATTTCGCCTTCAGTAGATGCCTGGGTAAAGTTGGGTACTGTATCGCCTAATCGCAGAGTCATAGATTCAGTTTCCTTGTCATTCTTCAATAGAGACAGTTTTTTATCTTGCCACAAGAACACCGGTTTTCCGGTCGGAGTTTAGATCTATTTAGCATTTTAGCGGGGTGTAGAGCTTTGACTTTTGAGTGCAGATGAGCGTTACTCGTGCTGAGATAAAATGAGATGATAGAAAACAAAAGTTAAACTAATCCAAGAGAGGAGAGCCTCTCTTCAGGTTGTGTTGTGTAAGTAAGGAGTTAAGTTGATGAAAAGATTGGTTCGTCTACTAGCAGTCTTGAGCCTGTTGGTGGGCTGCCTGGGGTGGTTAGGGATGCCCCAGAGTGCATTGGCTTCGCCGCAACCCTTGGTGTATACGGCTTCTTTGAGTAATGTTACGCTGCAATCATTACCTGTCTTGGTCGCCGATCTCCCTCTACGGAATAGCGCTGACGACAAGCTGAGTAGTGAGTTTGGTAATAAGATTGATTTGAACAATACTAATGTTCGAGCCTTTCGGAAGTATCCAGGAATGTACCCAACACTTGCTCGAAAAGTTGTTGATCATGCTCCCTATAAGTCAGTAGAGGATGTTCTGGAGATTCCGGGACTAAGCGCTCGCCAAAAAGAACTACTGCAAGCCAACCTTGATAAATTTGCAGTGACTAATGTCGAGACAACCTTCACAGAGGGCGGAGACCGCTACAACAACGGCATCTACTAAAAACCCCACTGAGTAGTAAATTATTCGTTTAACCCACTCCACTCTGGGGTGGGTTATTCTATTAAGATTTATTAAATTTATTCAGGAATTTATTTAACTTGAATTCGTCCCCTGTCGATTCTTGCCTTGAGTTGGACATTCCTATTCCTATCCAGTTTGATGTTCTGGTAGTAGGTGCTGGTGCTGCGGGGCTTTATGCAGCGCTTTGTCTGCCAGATACTATGCACGTTGGCTTAATTACCAAAGACACGTTATCGACGGGTGCCAGTGATTGGGCGCAGGGTGGCATTGCTGCGGCAATTGACCCGGCGGACTCGCCGGTGCTGCATGTAGAGGATACGATGCAGGCGGGTGCAGGTCTTTGTGACTTGGATGCCGTGAAGTTTCTGGTGGATCAAGCACCAGAGTGTATTCAGTCTTTAGTGGATATGGGTGTCGCCTTCGACCGCAGGGGGAGTCAGTTGGCGTTAACCTTAGAGGCGGCTCACTCTCGTCCGCGTGTGCTTCATGCGGCTGACACTACAGGTCGGAAAGTGGTCAGCACCCTAACGGCTCAAGTGTTGCGCCGCCAGAACATCACGGTTTTACAGCAGGCGTTTGCTTTATCGTTATGGCTTAATCCCCAAACTGAGCATTGTCAGGGCATAAGTTTAATTTACAAAGGTCAAGTCAATTGGGTGCGGGCAGGAGCCGTAGTACTGGCAACTGGGGGCGGCGGTCAGGTATTTGCTCAAACAACAAACCCAGAGGTTAGTACTGGAGATGGAGTTGCGATCGCATGGCGTGCTGGGGCAATCCTGCGAGACTTGGAATTTGTCCAATTTCACCCTACCGCCCTGACAAAGCCGGGTGCCCCTCACTTTTTGATCAGCGAAGCAGTACGGGGAGAAGGTGCCCACTTGGTCGATACTCACAGACGCCGCTTTGCCTTTGATTACCATCCGGCTGGAGAACTTGCTCCTAGAGATGTTGTTAGCCGCGCCATTTTTAGCCACTTGCAGCGTCAAGCAGGAAGTGGGGAAGAACAGTCGAATGCTCCCCAATGTGTCTATTTAGACTTACAACCGATTCCTACTGATACAATTCGCCACCGATTTCCCAACATTATCCAGGTGTGTCAGCAGTGGGGGGTTGATGTTTTCCAGGAACCGATTCCCGTCGCACCGGCGGCTCACTACTGGATGGGAGGAATTGTCACAGACTTGATGAATCGCACCTCGATTGCTGGTTTATATGCCATTGGGGAAACAGCAAGTACCGGGGTTCACGGCGCAAATCGTCTCGCTAGCAATTCGCTACTGGAATGTTTAGTCTTTGGTGCCCAACTGGGGAGAATAACGCCTGACGAATTAGAAATAACGAATCATGAATCCCCCATTTCCCCTTCCCCCTTCTCCATTCCTCCTGTGGCTGTAAAAGACTGGGCGATTCAACAAGACAAAATGGCAGCACTGCGCGTTGATTTACAACATCTGGTGTGGCAGAGTGCCGGGATTTGTCGATCTGAGGCTGCTTTAGAAAATGCGATCGCCACTTTAGAGGTATGGCGACAGGAATTTGCTGCACTTTCCTTGAGCCAACACTTGCTGAACTTACCCCCTACCAAAACGCTTAGATTCGAGTTACCAGATGTAGACCGACAATTACGGACTTGGGGAGAAACTTACAACTTACTGGATGTAGCCTACTTAATTCTTAAAAGCGCTGCCTTTCGCACAGAAAGCAGGGGCGGACATTACCGACTGGACTATCCTCAGCCAGATCTCAACTGGCAAGTCCATACATTAGTCCAAAAGAATCGATGGTGGAAATCGCCGCCAATCGAAATGTAACGGTTCGGTCGGTCATGAGCGAGTCACAAATCAACAGCATGTAGCTTTGCACTACCAGATCACTCTGAATCATTACAACTGTGACTAACCTCCTCACGGTGTTCTTCCACTGACCAATAATACAAACTTAACGAGTTCCAGAGCCTTGGGTCTTATCCGGTCCACCATTGTCCGGTGGTTCAAAGCCTGAATTAGATTGAGCAATTTGAGCAAGCATTTGTGAATCATTGCCACTGGCAGCAACAAGGAATTGATTGGAGGAGATGTTACTAGATAGACGGATTTCTACTTTTGTCTCAACTATTGTTGGATTCAATAGTTGCAAACTGATTAACAAAGTTGCGATGCTGCTGAAGCGAGGGCAAATACGCATGTCTCTAAATCAATCTTTCTGAGGGTCATCATGTTTAGTATATTCAGTTAAATTGAAATACATAAGACCGTTCATTGAAGATTCACAGCTGTTTTATAGCAGGTTTATCTACCTGAAATTCCAAATGAAATTGACTTCCCTTCTGCTATTTAATTGAAATCCGTAGCTTCACGGAAAATTTACAGATAATTTACAGAGGATTTACCCAAACATAAGTGATAATACGGCTAAGTCCCGCTGAAAAACGCTTCCAAAGCTTTAGACTAAAGTTCCTATAAGAGGAAAATCTAGAGTTTTTCTAAGTGGTTTTAGCAATGACCCAGTTTCCTAGATCCGTTTTTGCTGTCATGCTTAAGTAGTCCTACCAATGCACCCTGGAAATGAATTCGATGATTTTATCTCAAGCTATTAATTTCAATAAGTTAGTTGAGGAGTCACAAAAATGACTGAACTTATTAAGTGCTAGCCCTCAAGATTTAAAGTGTCAACTCCAAAAGCAACTGATGCTAATATAGTGATTCGCGTATTACAAAAATGCATCATGTATTACGAGTATTGATGCTGAGCCGAGGCGACAGATACAGATACATCACCCGGTGTCCCCTAACTTAATTTTGTTAAAAACGGTGTAGAAAATGGCTACTAGCGTAGTGACCTTTAGGCTACCAGACGATCTCATGCAGGCAATTATGTCTCAAGTCAAGGCGACAGGCAGAGACAGAACCGCCGTGGTAGTTGATGCACTTAAGCAAGTGTTTGGCTTTCCTTCTAGCAATACATCACCCGCTTCCCTGGAAGGACTTCACAAACAAGTAGATGCCTTGAGGAAAGAAATTGCCTCCTTGAATCAGCAGCTACTTAAGTTCAAACAGGAAGCACCGTCAGAGAGCAATATCCAAAGTCCACAAGAGCTGAATCCTGCTCTAGCTACTAGTCAAGCGTTAATCTCTCAAGACTCTTTGGAGTCTCCGAAACTTCCCCAATCTCCAAACGTCAGCGCAACAGAAGATTTGACGAACACCAGCAAGGGAACCAACCCAGAGACAGAACCTCCGAGTGGTAGACGCGACGAATTTGAAGATGCTCTGCAACAATTAGCGGCTAAGGTTGATCAGCGAGCAAGGATGCTTGAGCAGGTTCTCTCGGCATCGGTAGACCATGTTTGCATGTATGACAGATTAGGGCGGTACACCTATGCCAACCTGTCATACATGCAGTCGTTGGGGCTGGAGCGGGCTGAACTTTATGGTAAGACTTGGCAGGATCTGGGCTTGCCAGCAGACATAATGAAGCCTTTGGAGATAAAACTTCAAATAGCCTTAGCTCTGGGGCAATCTATAGCCGAGGAAATCACTCTCCCAACTGTCAGTGGAGTCAGAGACTATGAGTACATCCTTAGCCCTATCCATAGTGCTGACGGCAGTATTGAGGCAGTGGTGTACACGGCTAGAGATATTACGGAGCGTAAGCAGGCAGAAGAGTCGCTGCGGGAGTCCGAAAAAAACTACCGCAACTTGTTCGAGTGGGCTCACGATTCCATCTTTATCACCGACTCTTCAACCGCTCACCTCTTGGATGTCAACGAGCATGCTGCACGGCGATTAGGATATACCCGCAAACAGCTTCTCCACTTACCCCCTGAGGAAATTAGTCCTCCCATGGACCCTGAGCATCGGGAAGCGGTGCTTCGGCAGTTGTGGCAAACTGGCAGTGTTACATTTGAGCATGTTCATCAATGTAAAAATGGCAGCCAGATGCCAGTTGAAGTGAGTAGCCGGGTGGTTGAATATGGGGGGCAGCTAGCAATTCAAAGCTTTGTCCGTGATATTACTGCACGCAAGCAAGCGGAGTCGGCGCTGCAAGAAAGCCAGCATTTCATTGAGCAGCTTAGCCGGACAACGCCGTATTTGATTTATATCCAAGACCTAGTTCAACAGCGCCACATCTACTTGAACGGCATAGCCAACCAATTTTATGGTCAGACACCAGAAGCCATCAAAGCGATGGGGAAAAGATTTCTTAAAGAATTTTTACACCCTGACGATTTGCCGAAACTTGCCCAAATCAAAGAACGATTGGCTACAGCTAGGGATGGTGAGGTGCTTGAAAACGAGTACCGCATGAAAAACGCCAAGGGTGAATGGCGCTGGTTTCATAGCTGGGAGCTTGTATTTAGCCGAACTAGCGATCGCATCCCGCAACAGATACTCGGTACGGCTATAGATATCACTCCCGCTAAGCAAGTGGAGGAAAGGCTTAGCTTGTATCAAAAGATGATCGCCCATTCTAAGCAAGCGATCGCTATCTTCGATTCCCAGGGGCATTACGTTGAGCAGAATCCTGCCCATGCCTTGCTTTTGGGGTACTCTGATAGTGAGCTTTTAGGGCTGAAGACCACCTTCCTGTTTGGTGAAGAAGTATTCGCTGCGATCGCACAGGAGTTAATCAAGACTGGTCGCTACTATGGTAGTGTCACCAGTCGTACCAAGAGTAGAGAGTTACTCACGTTGGAACTAGAAGCTTTTGCCCTTCGCAATGAAGCTGGTGAGGTGGTCTGTGGTTGTCTTATTGGCAACAAGACTAAAAATTGACATACTCCTCCGTTAGACCGCTACGCGGTCTAACGAAATCCTTCTCCTGATTCATGGTTGAAAGTCCAGACACTTCAAGACAGGTACTCGTATGTCATAGCCGCAGTTGCCGAAAGCAAGGTGCCACTGCGGTATTGGCAGCTTTTCAACGGTCACCCGTGGCAAACGTTACAGTAATCGGTAGCGGTTGTTTAGGACAATGCGGTAACGGACCGATGATAGTGGTGGTACCAGAACACATTTGGTATAGCAGCGTCCACCCCAGCGAAGTGCCTGCGGTGGTCGAACAACATCTACAAGGTGGGTGTCCTGTG
>DATNQP010000002.1:0-7994 GCA_036703965.1 Leptolyngbyaceae cyanobacterium | reverse complement strand
ATTTCCTTAATTATCACCATCTGCTTGTTAACAATCTATGTATTTTCTTTCACATCTTTGGAAGTGTTTTTAAGAAAATTAGTTAAAAAAGCTGCCAATCAGCAGGCTTGAGAGATTCAGGTATTTGATTTCAATTTAGCAGCACAGCAAATGAACAAGGCAGGTTCACTTGCTGGCTGCTAGTTTCTTGAGAGGGTTAGAGGGGATGATAAATCAGACAGCTAGGTGTTGCTGAACAGTAAGAACCAGATGCTCCGTCCAGTGGTGGGCGAGTTCGGAACTAGCAGCTTCTACCATGACGCGGATAACGGGTTCTGTGCCGGAGGCACGGACTAAAACCCGTCCTTGGTCTCCCATAGCGGCTTCAGCGTGAGCGATCGCACTCATTAGAGCATCACACTCTTGCCAATTCATTCGGCGATCGCGGTCTTCCACCCGAACATTGTGCAGTAACTGCGGGTAAGTCTGGAAGCTTTGATCTACTAGCGTCTTCAAGGAAACACCCGATTGCCGCACCAAGGATGCCAGATGTAAGGCAGTTAGCATTCCATCACCGGTCAAGCTGTAGTGGTGGCAGAGGATATGTCCTGATTGCTCACCCCCCAGCATGGCTCCAGTGCGTAGCATTTCTGCCTGGACATACTGGTCGCCCACGTCTGTCCGTACTAAAGAGCCACCCAGTTGTTCCCAAGCTCGCTCAAAGCCCAAATTGGCCATGACTGTTGCCACAATCAAATCTTCCGGCAGCTGATTCATTGCCTGTAAAGTTTGACCCCAGAAATAGAGAATGTAATCTCCATCGACAACTCGACCTTCGGCATCTACCGCCATCACTCGGTCGGCATCGCCATCAAAAGCAAAACCCATATCTGCCGAGAGCTGCCGCACGGCTTCTTTGAGGGGATTGAGGTGAGTCGAGCCGCAATTGACATTAATGCGATCACCATCGGGTTTGTCATGCAAACAGATCACTTCTGCCCCCAACTCGGCAAACACCTGTTCAGCTAGCTCTACAGAAGCACCCCACGCCAAATCCAGCACAATCCGCAAGCCCTTTAGATCAGTCACCGATTGCAGAGGACGCCGCAGCGATTCGACATAATCCGCGAGCAACTCCGATCGATGGTAATGCTGCCCCCAGGTATACGTGGGAATAGCATTACTGGCAGCACCTCTCAAGTCCGCCTCAATTTTCCTTTGCATCGCCACCGGCAGCTTCGTGCCTTCTGAACCAAAAAATTTAATGCCGTTGTCCTCTGGGGGATTATGGCTGGCTGAAATCATCACCCCACCAACAGCACTAGTAACACCACTGAGATAGGCAACCGCAGGAGTTGGGCATAACCCCAAGTTCCACACCTCTAGCCCAGCTGCCGTCAAACCAGCACTAAGAGCCATTGCCAACATATCGCTTGAGTTTCGCGAGTCCTGTCCCAAAATCACTGGACCAGGTTTAGGTGCCGAGGCTTGCAACACCTGACCCGCAAAGAAACCAACTTGTAATGCTAAATCTGCATTCAGGAACTCTCCTACTCGTCCGCGAATGCCATCGGTTCCAAACAAGGGTGTTTTTGGTAGCGCCAGTGGAAGACTAGCAAAACTGACATCACTCGAAGATGTATGCTGACGCCGGTGTGACGGCTCAAAACGATTAAAGCCCTGAGTCCGGGCAGGAGATGTAACCATAACTAGATTTTCCTCACACGACACACATTGTGGAGAATAACACTTTCTTCTAGGGTTATTAGTCAAACTTTATTGTTGGTTTTAGTGATGGAGAATTCTAGATTAGGGACTGGAATCCTACCCAGTCGGCACTCTCTAGTCACCAAAACGACAAGTTATGTTTAATTTAGCCTAGCGGCTTAACCTTCAGCCTCAAACCTGCAACCTTTTACACACCAACATCTGACAACAACTGCTGCATGGTTTCCCAGGTCAGCCCTTGTTGGAGATAACGAGGCGCATCAGGGTTGTAGGGACTGGCAACTCGATCAATCGTGACAATCTCTGCCTCTGCTGGTAGTACGGGTACATCCGGGTCAAAAGACGTCGGACGCATCAAGGAACTGGAAAAGCCTTTAAAAATGGCAATTTGGTCTTCTTCACCCGCAATCTGGGCAGTGACAACCAGGACTTCCTGCGGACGCTTGATCGTATATTGCTCTAGACGCCGCCCAATAGAATCATTCATCTTAAGTGAACCCAATCGCCAATCACTCATACCAACAATATTGATTGCCACCGACCTGCTCAACTTATTGTTCCATTGCCGAACGCCCCTGCTTGCCTAGCCGAATCAGGACAAAATAGCTCAAGTAAAGGACGTAGATGCATAATCCCACTACCCCTAGAAAACCTAAAAACTGGGGCGTGGAATTGGGATGGAAATACTGTTTGAATAACGCAGGAGGTTCTAACCAGACTCGACAGAAAGGAGTTGTTATCGCCCTTTGGACAAACGCACAACGCAGGAAAGGAATACTTGCTAGAGCGCCAAGCATACTGTAGATGGTAACGGCCCAGCGCCACGATGTCAGTGCCAGCTTCAGGGGACGCTTCGGCTGGTCGTCAATATCTTCGTTCACATCAACCCAAAACCAGAGGGCGATGGGAATGAGGATACGAGCACAAAAACCAGAGACAAAACCAATAGGCCAAGGGGCAATCAATATATAAACCGTAATTGCCAAAAGGCTGGCAATGCGCCAATAGATGATCAATAAGCGCACCATAGAATCTGCCTTCTTGACAAAAGCCCAAATGAGCAGAATCAACGGGATGATAGCCGTAAACAAAACTGCTAACCGGTAGTCTGTCCAGACTAGCGCTCGAAGGAGTTCATCTTGCATTGCTTGTTGCCGAAATAATCTTTATCTATGTTATTGCAGTGGTGGCAGCATCCGTCAGTATTGGACGATAGCGATCGCGCTTCTGACCTAGAAGAACCCAAACTAGGCATCAGTTCCTAAAAAACAAGCAGCTGGAGTTGCCTCATTGAGGTTCCAGCTGCTAAGCCCATTGACCGATGTCTCCAAAAAGGGCGAAGTTGATTGTGGGGAGAGTGAACTCTAGTCTTCGTATACCCGGCACTCATCTGCATCGGGGTTAGCGTCGCAATACAGCTCAAGGGAGTTTTTCTGCTTGCCTTTTTGCCGCTGATGTGATGCCTCGGCTTGGAGTTCTTCAACTACATCCCATGCCGCCGCACAATCACCGGATTCTACGCCTTTGATATCGCAAACGGATCTAGCAGCTTCGCGCTCTTGTTCGATTTTTGATTGAATGTCGCTCATTGCTTCCTTTTCTTGATTACTGTACTGAAGTACAGAACACTTTTTCGTAAGTCTTGACCGCTTCGGAAATCTCCAATTTGGTACTGATGTGTAGTTACTCGGCTGGTGGAGTGCTACTTAGCTTTGTATATCGCAAACCAGCATCTCCAGAACAGGATTGACCTTTATTTTTTAAGATTTTGACCATCCTGGTTCGCCATCTGTAAATTTACACACCACTGACTTGCTGCTTGTATATTAACTTATGTGAAGATACGAGCGCTAGAACTAACACCAAGAGTCTGTAGCTCAAGAAAAGTAGGGAGTTGACACTCCTACCTCGGATTTACCCCTCTTGGGTTATCATAAGGGTTTGAGTTCTTACCAATCCCCTCAATACGCGCCGCTATCGGGAGTGAATTCGGGAAAACCAATGGCTAATCCGATTAAGTGGGTAAATGCCTTATCAACCCGCCCGTCTTTGGAGGCGGCAATTGCGGAAGTCGTAGACCGTGCTAGTCAGTTGTTGCCAATGCCAGCCGATTTGGGTCTGGTATTCATCTCGTCTGCCTACGCGAGTGAGTATTCCCGCTTAATGCCTCTCCTTAAGGAGCGGTTGCCGGTACCCGTCATTATTGGCTGTGGTGGGGGTGGCATTATTGGGATGAATGCAGAGGGGGAGGCGCAGGAAGTAGAGGGATCGCCAGCCCTAGCACTTAGCTTGGCTCATCTGCCTGATGTCAACGTTCATGCCTTTTATATCCCTGCTGACAACTTGCCTGACATGGATAGTCCTCCAGACGCTTGGGTGGACTTAGTTGGCGTCTCACCCCAAGAGCAACCTCAGTTCATTTTGTTAGCTGAACCCTTTTCCTCTAAAGTGAATGACCTGCTCCAAGGGTTAGATTTTGCTTATCCAGGGTCAGCTAAGGTAGGAGGGCTAGCCAGCGCGAGCGCTATGGGTGTCCAGAGTGGCTTGTTTTATTTCTCGCAAGAGACGCAGCAGGCTGCATCTGTGTACCGCGAGGGAACAGTCGGGGTCGCCTTGAGCGGCAATATTGTTTTAGAAACGATTGTGGCGCAAGGCTGTCGTCCAATTGGTAAAACCTATCAGGTGACGAAAGTCGAGCGGAACATTCTGCTGGAATTGGCGGAACAGGATAGCAGTAAGATAACGACCAGTGAGGCCCACTCAAGTCCCCCATTGGCAGTCCTGCGAGATTTAATCCAAAGCCTGAATGAGACAGACCGGCAATTGGCACAACATTCCCTCTTTGTTGGTGTTGCCCGAGATGAGTTTAAACAGCAATTGGGTCACGGAGACTTTCTCATCCGCAATATGTTGGGGGTAGATCCAAGAGCTGGCGCGATCGCAATTGG
The DNA here is from genome assembly GCA_036703965.1 of Leptolyngbyaceae cyanobacterium. Classification (GTDB taxonomy): domain Bacteria; phylum Cyanobacteriota; class Cyanobacteriia; order Cyanobacteriales; family Coleofasciculaceae; genus DATNQP01. The sequence goes on along the minus strand of DATNQP010000002.1, from coordinate 3,339 downwards.
TGCTAATATCCGACCCGGTCAGCGTATCCAGTTCCACCTACGCGATGCCCGGACATCAGAAGAAGACTTAGAATTGCTCCTTCAGCGCTATCAAAAAGAAGACCGTGACCCCACAGATAGTGCTGGTGCCTTGATGTTCTCCTGCCTAGGGCGAGGAGCAGGACTTTACGGTCAACCAAATTTTGATTCTCAACTCTTCCGCCGCTACTTGAACAATGTTCAGCTGGGTGGCTTCTTCTGCAATGGAGAGATTGGTCCAGTGGGCAGCAGTACTTTTCTGCACGGCTACACCTCAGTCTTTGGGATTTGCCGTCCCAAGAGCTGAAGGTTTTATCAGTAAGCTAAAAAAGTGAAACAATTCCTTAGTAGCTATCTCCACCAACAGAACGGGATATATAGCCACTAACGACTTGACTCAAGACTCAACAGATGTCGTACAAGAGGTGTGTGATATCCGTTGGAAAATTATTGGAGTGTGACAGTTTGAGGGCGGAATGTGGGGTTGAATTAACTTGCGTTCGGCTTTGCCGTCTGGTAGAGAGTCGCCTCACCCGTGCCGAAGTCAGTAAACTGGCGCACGTAAGGTTCATGGAATGCTAAAATGATGTCCTGCTTAGGTACTCCCATTTCGACTAGCCGATTGGCAATTCCTTCTTCTGTGCCATCATGCTGAATCCAGATTTTTCCGCCTTTGATATCAAGGTGCAGAATACAGCCAAAATCGCGTTTATCTCCACGCCACCCCACATAAAGCAGTTGGTAGTGATCGTGCTCAGAATCAAAAATAGTTTGCACCTCATACTCTTGCGCGTTTTTTTGCCTTGAAGAGCGTTGGGCACGTTCTGATAGGAGATGTCGAATATATTGCCGATATTGCTCTACAGCCATCGGGTAATAACCTCCTGTTGCACATCATAAGTAACCAATCGCAGTTGATATCGCTCAACTGCAGCCGCGATGAACCGCCGTTGAAAGAAACTTTCATAAATTGGTACACGCACCGCTAAGTAAAGTTGGCGATCGGGTTCAATTTTTGAGAGCGCATCCCGGTAGTTCAGAAATTGTCCCAATGCCGTATGAAATTCTGAGACATTGGACGGACTAATAAAACTTTTAACCTCCACGGCAATTTTCCGATCCTCCAGCTCCGCAGCCAAGAGTTGTTCTGCCGCTAAATCAATCTCAAAATCTACATCATCAACATTGATTTCATAAGGGTCGGCCGTAATCTTCCAACCTTCCTTCTCTAAGGCAATTCTAACGACATCATGAAACCGATCTTTCGCCATACGAGTTCAACTTATCGCTGCTCGTCAAATTATTGACTATTCTCACCCCTGCATTGTTTGACAAAACTGTCTCACTGCCCTCACTGACATTGTATGCGCCATTTTCAAAAGACAACTGGAACTACCCCAGCCCGATGTCAGTTCCCAATCCAGCTTTCTGGAATCCGCGATCGCCAGTGTGACAGTTGCGTAAGTCCTGAGTCTTCTACCTTGCAACCTCTTAACCTACAACCTGCTAACCTTCAACCCAATAACAGTGTTGTATTGTTGTCGATGAGGGCGGGTTTCCCGTCACTGGTGATGGCGCTAAATCCCTCGAAGTAACGGCGAGCATCTGGTGAGAAATTTGGGAAGTCAAACAGAGAGTCACCGGCAGCAATATCAGCCCAGAAGTAGCGGAGACTGGAGACGAGTTTTTCAGCTTCAGCTATGGGTAAACTTAAGGGTTCACCCGTGAGGAGCTTTAGCATGAAGGGATAAGAGCGATCGCCTATCCATTCTCGGGATACCTGCGGCAGGTTTTCCCAACCGGGAACTGACTTAATGCGATGAGACTCAATCTGCAACCATCTTTTCCCCTGATTATCCGTTCGCAGCTGCAATATCCGGTAGGGGTGAGGATAGCTAACTAATGAACCTGTTGTGATATCGTAGATGCCCTCGTGGTAAGCGACATCCTGAACGTGCAAGTGCCCTGTAAATACCAGATTTACTCCAGCGTCGGAGAGAATTTTCCTTAGCACTGGGGCATTTTCCAACATATACCGCTGCCCCAACGCATGATTGCTTTGACCTGGTAGATGCTCCACAACATTGTGATGTATCATCACCAGCACCAACTTATCCTTATTTTGGGCTAGTACCTGCTCAAGCCATGCTAATTGCTGCTCATCCAAACGCCCTAGCTGTTTACCCGAGTCTTCTAATTGGTTGGAATTCAGCCCTATTAACTGTACCCCTGGCAGCACTTCACAGGTATAGTACAGCTGAAGAGGATTGTCATAGCCAAATTGATGGTAGTAATGGGGAAAGTCTTTCAGCCCTATCGAGCGTTCATCTGGCAGCAGATTTGGAACATCATGATTCCCTGGTACAACGTAGACCGGAAAAGGCAACTGACTCAACCGCTTTTTCAACCAGGCATGATTTTCTGGTTCACCATGCTGAGTCAAGTCTCCTGGTAGCAGGAGAAAGTCAAGCTCTTGCTGCTCCAAATGCTCCACAATAAGCTCTAGCGCCGGAATACTGACTTCTACAAGATGAAACCGGCTGGGATGATCCCAGATAGTGTGAGGTAACCCGATGTGCAGGTCGCTCACCACTGCAAAGCGGAAATTTAAGCTCATAATATAAATAGTATCAAAACCTATTCAAGGTCTTATTAAAATTATCTCTCAGAGGAGCTTATTGATAGGATTGGAGATGAAAATATCTAAATATATTTAGGAATTACTTAAGACTTGAATTTAAGCTAACTTTAAAACCTAGAAGAATTTTCAATTGAAGTTTAATAGGTAATACGGAATTCTTACCCATTACCCATTACCCAGCTGTATTCTTGACTTTCAAGAAGGAGGTGCAAAATTTGCCAAGAGTCCGAGTTCGCCAACACGTCAATCCTCTCAGTAAGAAATACCAGACACCGGTAAGTCCTCCAGATTGGACTCAAGTTTATGCCCAAGCCACTCAACCCCTGCATCTCGATATTGGCTGTGCCAGAGGTGAGTTCTTGTTGAGGATGGCGACACTACAACCCGACTGGAATTTTTTGGGCTTAGAAATTCGGGAGTCCTTGGTAGAACAGGCAAATACCTGTGTTTCGGAGTTGGGGTTGAGCAATCTCCACTACCTATTTTGCAATGTCAACAACTCCTTGCAACCGCTCCTTGAGTCTTTCGGGGCTGGGACATTACAGCGTGTAACCATTCAATTTCCTGACCCCTGGTTCAAAAAGCGACAAGCGAAACGACGTGTAGTACAGCCAGAATTAGTTAATACACTAGCTAATTATCTGAGGGATGGAGGAGTTGTTTTTCTACAGTCTGATATC
>DATNQP010000001.1:0-2671 GCA_036703965.1 Leptolyngbyaceae cyanobacterium | reverse complement strand
TTCACTAAAGCATTGCGAGGTTGTGTCAAGATCGCCATTAGTGCGTCTTCATCCAGCGCATCCACAGCGGTGATTACAGGCAGTCGCCCAATCATCTCCGGAATTAGACCAAATTTCACTAAATCCTCAGGTTCTAGGTGTTTGAAGAGTTCTGCTGTTGGTTGTTGGACTGATCGTGGAAGCGGTGCAGTTCCGGAGGAGCTAACGGCGTCCCCTGGGGAGCTTTGCATTTGGGTGGCTTGAACAAAGCCTATTGATTTTTTCCCTGTGCGTTGCTCCACCACTTTGTCTAAACCCACAAAAGCACCGCCGCAGATGAAGAGAATATTGCTGGTGTCAATTTGAATGCACTCCTGATAAGGATGCTTACGCCCCCCTTGAGGCGGTACATTCACCACTGTTCCTTCCAAAATTTTCAGGAGCGCTTGCTGAACGCCCTCACCCGAGACATCCCGCGTAATGGAAGGGTTTTCGCTTTTACGGGCAATCTTGTCAATTTCGTCAATGTAGATAATACCTTGCTGGGCGGCTTCAACATCGAAGTCTGCGACTTGCAGCAGTCGCAGCAAGATATTTTCTACATCATCCCCCACGTAACCGGCTTCTGTAAGAGTAGTGGCATCCGCAACGGCAAAGGGGACATCCAATTGGGTTGCCAGGGTTTGAGCTAAAAGTGTCTTGCCGCAACCTGTAGGACCAATCAGAAGGATGTTGGATTTTTGCAGCTTCACGGTGTCATCGGTAACCGGAGAGCTACTGTTGCTCTGGTCAACGCTTAGGCGTTTGTAATGGTTATAAACAGCAACTGAGAGGATTTTTTTGGCTTGCTGTTGACCAATGACATGATGGTCCAAAGCTTGCTTAATTTCGGTTGGCTTGTGAATTTGATGCCAAGCACGATGCTTGGCACGGGTTGGTTGTTTAGGGGGTTGCTCAGCGGTTATGGAAGGTTGAATTGTTGTCTCATTGGAGGAGTTGAGCAGTTCCTCATCTAAGATCTCGTTACACAATTCCACGCATTCATCGCAAATGTAGACGCCAGGGCCAGCAATCAACTTGCGTACCTGCTCAGAAGACTTACCGCAAAAAGAACATCTTAAATAGGAGTCGTATTTGGACATATTAACGTCTTGCTGAAGGGGTGGTGACAACTTGCTGACTTGTAGGACGTGCTGCTGGAGCGATGTCAGCTAGGCAGGGAGAAGGGTGTGACAGCTGAGTCAATCAGAGGCTACCCCTTGCCATTGGGGTACACTCCCCTGCCCAATGTGTAGCGGCATGGCTGGGATAACCCGAAAAATACTAATACCCTTTCCATTCTAAGAACAATCTCAGGGTGATTGAAGCTGCCGCATGCTTTTCAATATTTCGCAATAAAGCTCTGCGATTAATTCTCAATTAGGCTTTTTTGTTGCAAATGAGAGCGGCGAATAACTATCATTGTCAATAATGGGTTTTTTTTGAGAGGGTTACTATGGCTCCCTACACAGCCGCTTCACTCAAAGCCGAACTCAATTCCCGAGGTTGGCGTTTGACGCCGCAACGGGAAACGATTCTGCACGTTTTTCAAAATCTCCCCCGAGGAAACCATCTGAGTGCCGAGGAACTCCACGATCTCCTACACCAGCGAGGGGAACCCATTAGTCTATCAACAATCTACCGAAGCGTCAAGTTGATGGCGCGGATGGGCATCTTACGGGAACTGGAGTTAGCAGAAGGACATAAACATTACGAACTCAATCAGCCTTTCCCAAATCATCACCATCATCTGGTTTGCATTCAGTGCAACCGGACGATTGAATTCAAAAATGACTCAATTTTGAAACAAGGGATGAAGCAAGTGGAAAAGGAGGGTTTCCAACTGATTGACTGTCAGCTGACAATTCATACTATCTGCCCAGAAGCACTGCGGATGGGATGGCCTTCTGCACTACCTAGTAATTGGTGTTGTACAAGAGCGATCGCTCATGGGCTGAATTAGAGTGAGCCTTCCGTTTGTGAAGCTGATTTATGACTTTTAAAAGTAAAAATAGGCGATCGCATTTTGCTTCTTATTGCCACTGCCCATTCTCACCCGCGCACGCCGCTTTCACCAGAGAAAATTGAATCGAGCCTGGGTTGGGGCTGTCTAGGGGCGCTCGCTCACCTAATTTTTCGTGCTCTAGAACTCTCCCATCTCTGTCGTAGACGATTTTTTCCCGAATCTGAATCAGATTACTCTTACAGTTGGTACTCACATAATAGAGCGCCTGTACTGCTGCTTGCCCGGAGGCTAATTCAATTTTCTGCCACCAACGGGCGTATTGCTCATTCCTTTGCCAGCTTTCAAGGTCGATGAAAGCCTGGTTCCCGCCAGCCTCAGCTACTGATAACCAAGATTGTGCCGCAGCAGGCAACAGGGGAAGCGAAGCGATCGCTCCCGTGGCAACCGTTGCAAGTAGGGCGTGTAATTTCATATCGCTAGCATCACCTGCTCCAAGTGGGGAGAAAGCCAGGATAAGAATGAAAGCGTTCAGCAATCAGCCATTCCTGAGCTGCTCCCAACGAGCAGAGAACCTTAACGTTCATCTACCACCTTCACTAGTCCTGTACGCACGGCGTATATTAAACGAGTAATTAAATCTTCATCATCTTGGGTGAAGGAATTGGTCAAGGGTGCTGTCATCAACTC